>DNWN01000078.1 GCA_003507115.1 Cryomorphaceae bacterium
TGATTGAGCACAAATGGGCTCATTCGGTTCCGATAGTGGCCCTGGACACGCAGCACCCAGGGATAGCCGGTCTGATGGTAGACCAGTGGAACCCCCGGGGTTTCCGTGAAGGAACTGCGTGCATAGCCCCATCCGACACTGGCACTTAGGTCCCACCCGCCTTGGAGGCCGACGAGATAGCCCGTTGTCATGAGCCCTGCCCAGCGCATCTGATCCAAGTACAGCAATTCGCCCGTTTCCGTAAGGGCTTGACTCTGTGCGTCCTGAAGCCCAAGTTCTACCGTGAAATGGGGATGCACCCAAGCACTCACACAAACTCCGCTCAAATTGCCGGAAATGCTATTCGCCGCGGCTGTGTTGGGGGAGAAGAGTTGGTAGGGTCCACTTTCAAAATGTGCCGCAAAAGGCATGTAGAGAATCTGCTGAACAGATAATTCATGCAGATCTACCCAGACCATGTCCCCTTGAGCTGTGTCAGGTAGGGTTTGGATAGAGGAATTCGCTACTTGCCCCAAGGCGAGACCGGGCAGGAGGCCCAAAACGGCAAAAAAGCCTCTCATTCTTCCATCAATTTGCGCTGCATCTCATCCATTTCAAAGAAGTCTTCAGCTTCTTGGTAGGTGGGTACGACAGGCAAATCCTCGTCGAAGAGGTGAAGCAGGCTTTCGCGGACTATGATAATGAAACTGTAGTTCTCGTCGAGGCGTTCCACCTGGAAGTCTTGAAGGGCTTCCGTGTCTTCAAACTCCTCCACCATGGTCAAGTTGAGCATCACATGGGAAGAGGAATGCTTCGCCATGAGGGTGAGCAATTCGGCGACATCCGATGGGGCAAAAAGGTCTTCCCCGAACTTGATGTGCAAGAAGGCGGATTTCGTTTCTACTTTAAAAGACATGGTCGTTAAGCAATGTTCTTTCCTTGGGAGGCGAGAAGATACAACACAGCCATGCGAACTGCTACACCGTTTTGGACTTGATCCAAAATGATGGCATGCTCCGAATCCGCCACTTCCGAGGTGATTTCTACCCCGCGGTTAATGGGCCCTGGATGGAGGATGACCGGAATCGAAGACAGGGCACGCAGTTTGTCCATGGTGACGCCGTAGCGCATGTGGTATTCTCGAATACTCGGGAAGTAGGCGCGGTCCATGCGTTCGTGCTGGACCCGGAGCATGTTGGCTACATCGGCCCATTCCAAGGCATCTTCTAATCGTGGAATCACTTGGACGCCCAGAGAGTAGATATGCCGGGGGATTAAGGTGGCAGGCCCGCACACGGCGACTTCCGCACCGAGTTTTTGGAGGCAGTAGATATTGCTCAAAGCCACACGGGAGTGGGTGATATCGCCCACGATGACGACCCGTTTTCCGCTCAAGTCACCGAGTTTTTCGGACATGGAGAAGGCATCTAAAAGGGCCTGTGTGGGGTGTTCGTGCGTTCCGTCGCCCGCGTTCACAATGTGCGCATCCACATGCTTGCTGAGGAATTCTGCGGCACCCGGTTCGGCATGACGCATCACAATCATATCCACCTTCATGGCGAGGATGTTGTTGACCGTATCGACGAGGGTTTCGCCTTTTTTGACGGAAGAATTAGAGGCGGCAAAGTTGATGACGTCGGCGCTTAAGCGCTTTTCGGCCAATTCAAAGCTCAAACGTGTTCGCGTCGAATTTTCAAAAAACAAGTTGGCAATCGTGATGTCTCGAAGAGAGGGAACCTTCTTGATGGGGCGGTTGATGACTTCTTTAAACTGGGCCGTCCAGTGCAAAATCAAATGAATGTCTTCAGGACTTAGTCCCTTGATGCCCAGGAGGTGGCGGGTGCTCAGTTTAGCGCTGTGCGGCATGTGGGGTGGATTCAATCAAAACAGAAGGAAGATCTTCAGCCCAATCAAGGCGCACGCGTTCTTCGGCAATCGCATCGACGCGACGCCCAGAATAGTCGGGCTGGATGGGGAGTTCACGAGAAAATCGGCGGTCAATGAGGACACAGAGCTCCACTCGAAGGGGGCGTCCGTAATCCTGTAAGGCATCCATGCCGGCGCGCACGCTTCGGCCTGTATACAAGACATCATCAACGAGAATGACACGCTTTCCTTCGATGAGAACGTTCATTTCGTTGGGACTCGCTGCCAAAGGCTCCTCTCGGCGCCGGAAATCGTCCCGGTGAAAAGTGATGTCTAAAGCGCCAAAGGGTACATCGCCCACGCCGTGCTCGGTCTGCAAGCGCGCGACAATAGCCTCGGCTAGGCGCGTTCCGCGCGGCTGCAATCCTATGATTACGGAGTTATTCCAGGGAAAGTGAACCTCGTTCAGCTGGCAACAAAGTCGGTTGAGCGTCAATGCGCAGTCCCGAGCGTCCAGAAGCGTTTTGGTGGCCATGTTAGGCACAAAGGTACTTTTTTACCTTCGAATACGGCGCAATTCCTCGAACCCTCAAAAGGGGTGAACATGTTGGCAGAATATTTTGCGGTTATTTAGCCGTTCATGGAAATCAAGAACTCCTCATTATTGAGGGTCTTGGACATCCGGTCATGCATGAACTCCATCGCTTCCACGGGTGTCATGTCGGATAAATGGCGGCGCAAAATGTACATGCGGCTCAATACGTCGGGAGGGAGCAAGAGGTCTTCCTTTCGAGTCCCCGAGGACATCAGATCCAAGGCGGGCCATACGCGTCGATTGGCAATCTTGCGATCTAACTGCATTTCCATATTGCCGGTGCCCTTGAATTCTTCAAAGATGACCTCATCCATTTTGGAGCCCGTATCAATTAGGGCCGTGGCCAGAATGGTCAAGGATCCGCCGTTTTCTATGTTTCGTGCAGCGCCAAAGAAACGTTTGGGACGGTGCAATGCGTTGGCATCCACACCTCCAGAAAGGACCTTGCCAGAGGCTGGGCTCACCGTGTTGTAGGCGCGGGCCAGACGCGTGATAGAGTCTAGCAAGATGATGACGTCATGACCACATTCGACCAGACGCTTGGCTTTTTCGAGGACAATGTTGGCGACACGAACGTGGCGTTCTGCGGGTTCGTCAAAGGTGGAAGCTACCACTTCGGCGTTCACACTACGAGCCATGTCGGTCACCTCTTCGGGACGTTCGTCGACCAGAAGAATGATCATATAGGCCTCGGGGTGGTTGGCTGCGATGGCATTGGCTACTTCCTTGAGCAGGGTGGTTTTACCCGTTTTGGGTTGGGCCACAATTAAGCCGCGTTGTCCTTTGCCGATGGGTGAGAATAGGTCAATGACGCGCGTGGAAAGGGTGCTGCGACGACCTGTCAGGATGAATTTCTCCTCTGGAAAGAGGGGAGTCAAGTGTTCAAAGCTGACGCGATCCCGAATAAAGTCGGGCTCTCGGCCATTAATACTGATGACTTTCGTCAGAGGGAAGAATTTCTCTCCTTCTCGGGGTGGACGCACTTCTCCGCGAACCGTGTCCCCTGTTTTCAGTCCAAATTGCTTGACCTGCTGGACGGAGATGTACACGTCGTCCGGCGAGTTGAGGTAGTTGTAATCGGAGGAACGCAAAAAGGCGAAATTGTCGGGCATCATTTCGACGACACCTTCCGTCGGGATAATGCCTTCGAATTCATAGTGACGGCGGTCTTGACGTTCCGTACGATCTGGGCGATCTGAACGATCTGGGCGATCTGAACGATCTGGGCGATCTGAACGATCTGAGCGTTCGGGGCGATCTCCGCGATCTGGACGATCCCCACGTTCTTGACGTGGTCCTCGGTCTTCGCGTGGT
>DNWN01000148.1 GCA_003507115.1 Cryomorphaceae bacterium
CCTCCGTCAAATGCCAATGGAAGCGGTTGAATTTGTGCAAGGCCAAGTTGTCGATGTATTTCTCGATAAATTCAACGGGCATGAAGTGGCGGCAAACGTCCAAATGCATTCCGCGGTAGGCATAGCGGGGTTGATCTTCGATGTGCACGGGCGCCATGTCAAAGCCTAGCTTGATTTGCTCCCCTTTTGCGGCGGGCCAATGCTCCACGGGGACGAGCTGCATCAGGGTAGCTAGCGCGTTATGCCGTCCTGCATCACTTTCCGAACGAACCACGATGGAATCGGCGTAGACATCCAGGCTGTATGCCCCCTCTGCGCCCTGACCGCCATGAAAATCTTCGGGAAAAAAGCCGCCGCGGAAAACAATAGGAAAACCGTCTTGTGCTTGAGGCCAGGCCTCGGTCCACGCAAAGTCGGCGGTTTCTATATTTCTAAAATGAACGGGGCCATCCAAAATGGCTGCAGGCTGCCCCTCTTCCACCTCCATGAGTAGCGGCTGAGGAACCAAGCTCAACGGGCTTACAGCCGGAGTTAGCGGTGCGGATTGGCAGGCCGCTAATACCACCATGGTGGACCATGCGAGAAAATTCTTCATGCGTGCAAGGGCTTTCACCCGAATGTACGCATCGTATCGCCTTAAAACGAATATCGAACGGCTACTTGGATGTTTCGCCCTGGAGCATTGATGCCACTGGCAAAGGTGCGGTATTGGGTATCCAAGATATTCTGGACCCCCACTTGCCAATACATACCTTGACCCGTTTTGTAGGAGCAGCTCGCATTCCAGGTAATCCAGGCGGGCATGCCCTCGGGGGTGGCATATTGTTCGTTGTCTTCTCCGTTGAGTTGATACCGCTCGATGCGCTTCCAGCTATTCCCCAACGCGTAGAAATCCAAGAACCAGCCTTGGTGCTGCCAATAGAGATTCATGCGGCCCGAAAAGGGCGGTATATGATCCAAATTGCCTTGCTGCGGGAAGCCGACTCTTCCTTGCGTCCCCTGTAGCATGGCAGACCATTTCCAATATCCCGCCAAAACGACCGTGGAACGCACCGAATATCCCATCACCGAGGCCCGCTGAACATTCTGCTGGGCATAGACCCTTGCCATCATTCCGTCGTACAGGATGGAATCTTGTCCATCCAATCGGAAGGGCTGTATCATCAGGGCATCGGTGATAGACGTGGTATACACATTCCACTCCAAACTATGTCCATCCCGAAGCAAACGGATATTTCCAATTTCGGCCGTAAAGGCCTGCTCAGGACGCAGCATTGGATTCGGGATAATGAGCATGCCATGCGCGGTTTCAAACACCTTGGCTATATCGTCAATATTGGGCACGCGATAGGCCGTCGACAGGGTAAAAGAAAACTTATTGCTTTCGGTGGGCGTGTAGATAGCCCCGATGCTCCCCGACGCCACAGGCATGCGCTGATAAATGAAATCATAGGGGAAGGGAAAGAATGTTTTATCGGTAAACTCACTGAATAGAACGGAGTTGCCTACTCGAAACCCTTCAGTCAAGGTGAGTTCAGGCGTGATTTCCATCAAATGCGTAGCGAATGCGGCCAAGGAGTACATTTCGTTTCGCCCGCCAGGATACCGGGAATCTAACGCCGTATGAGCACCTCCATTAAAAATGTCTTGACCAAAGGCCGTGGAGCGCACCGACTGGAACCACCCGTCCACCCCCGCACGCAAGGTGTTATTCCCCCAACGTTTCATGGCGTCGGAATTGAAGCCATTCACCATAACCTTCTCTATGCGCGATTGCAGAATGGGGTTGCCAAACTTTCGATTCATTCGACTTTCCTCCACATTTTGGTGATAAATCGCCAGGCTGACCCCATCAAATCCGAGCAGGTGCAACGCATCCCATTTATAACTCGCCATGAAGCGTTTTTGAGGTCCATAATACCAGTCTCCAAACTTTAGACCGCTCGAGGCACTCAGGTCTGTTAGGCGATCGTAGCGGGCGATGTCACTCGAGGTGGACGCTTGGATATTCAGCGTATTCCGACGGTCTGGACGGTTGCGGAACAAAATCTTCTGGACCAAGTCATATTGGGTATAGCTACTCCCCTTCTGAATCCAGGGCTCCGGGTTAGCCACCAAGGAGTCTCCCTGAGAACCACGCGTCACGTACCAGGGTCGTTGTCCATAGAGACTGCCGTAAAAAGGATTGACCCGCCGACCACCGCGCAAGTCGCCAAAGTCCGATTGCGTCAAAGAGGTATACGTGGCCCAACGCAGACTCGATGTACTGAGCTCGGCATGCTTGACCCAACTTTGGGTGGCCGAACTGTATTTCCCGTAGACTTGGCCCGAAAATCGTCGGCCCTGTCCCGAGAACAAAGGGGTTTTGGTAAAAAACTGCACCAATCCACCCATGGCATCGCTACCGTAGGCATTCGAGGCTGGCCCAAAAGCCACTTCGATCCGCTCTAAGGCCAAGGGATCTACGGTAATCGCATTCTGTAAGTGACCGGAGCGGTAAATCAGGTTATTCATACGAACTCCATCCACCACCAACAAAACACGATTTGCCTCCATGCCACGCAGAATAATCGACCCTCCACCCTGCTGACTTTTTTGAATGGATATGCCCTGCTGGTTCGCCAATACATCCACGGTGCTGGAGCCCATGCTATGCTGGATGGCTCCCTGGCTAATCACGGCAATTTCTTGAATGACTTTCTTCTTATTCTCGACGGATCGATAGGCCGAAACCACTACTTCGTCTAAAGGATTGTAGAGGCTGTCCGGCTTATTCTCACGGAAAAACGGATCTCGCTGCGCTCCTTTCACTTCAATTTGCAGATAGCCATATTGAACGGTCGATTGCCCCAACGCGGGGTCCCCGGCGACCAAATAAAACAATCCAAGAAAGAGAAATGCGTACGGTTTAACCATAGGTTGCGCGATCATAGGGCCGCAAAATTGGTGCAAAGCCTGTGCCAAATGGCACCTACTCCTACCTTTGGCCAGATGAAAATTCTGCTTTCCTCCGCGAAAACCCTCGGACCTACCGCGCTGACGGCCATCCAACCCCCCGTTTTTCTGGCGGAAGCGCAGAAGCATATGGCGGAAATTCAGCAGTGGAATGTTCAGAAAATCAGCCGCTTTTATGGGACGTCTCCCGCATTGAGTGCCAAAGTCCAATCGATGCACCAAACCTGGAATGCTCCATCCCAAAAGCCCAACACGCCGTGCGCCCTAGGACAGTTTAAAGGGGAGGCATTTGCTAAGCTGGATGTAGAGCATTTACCCCCGACAGCGCAATCTGTCGCGATGGAGCGCATTGTGATCGGATCAGGCCTTTATGGCCTTCTCCGAGCGAGCGATGCGATGCAACCCTATCGCTTAGATATGGATCAAAAGCTCGACACCAGGGGGCTTCGCCATTTCTGGAAACCCCGCATTTCTGATTGGCTACGAGAGACTTTAGACGGGGGCCCCTGCATCAATCTGGCTTCGGCCGAATACGCGGAGGCGATAGATACGACCGGGATCGATTGGGTGGATGTCGAGTTTTGGCAAGAAGCCGGCGGTAAACGGAAAGCCGTGTCTGTATTCAGCAAGCAAGCCCGAGGCCTCATGGCACGCCATCTTTGCCTCCATCCGGAACTCGGGGTGGATGCCCTCGCTCATTTTGATGCAGAAAATTATCAGTTAGACCGCGATCTATCCCACCCGAAGCGGTGGGTCTTTGTGCGCTAGCGGATGAGGTGAATGCTCCCGTTTAGACGGATCACCGTCGGATCGCGGTGATTGCCCGCGCGCAATTCGATGAAGTAGACGCCATCTGATACGTCCCGCCCTTGAAATTTCCCATCCCACCCTAGCGTCGGGTCCGAAGTCTCAAATACTTTTTGGCCCCATCGTGAATACACAGCCCATTCGACCCATTCTACGTAGGTGTAGCGCGGCATGAAGAGATCATTGATTCCGTCTTGATTGGGAGAAAACATGTTGGGGAGTTCGACGCGCGGCTCGACCTGAACGGGAACACAAACCGTATCCCCGCATCCGCCTGGAAAGCTCAAGTCAAAGCAGAGTTCTTCCGGTATGCGATTAAAACCGGTTGGCAGGCTCCCC
>DNWN01000101.1 GCA_003507115.1 Cryomorphaceae bacterium
AATAGGTGAGGCAAAACTCGTCCCACTTCCCGTCCCCACTTGGCCACTGCTTTTCATGATGGTCGCCGACACCCCTCGAGCGCCCAAATCAGGTTTGATACGTCCATCGGAGGTGGGGCCTTGGCTTGAGAAGCCGCCCCGCAAGTCCATGCCGTCCACGGCACCAATGGAGAGAATGGAATCGGCATCCGCGGGGCACGAAATGTACTTCCAACTGGAGGCCCCTTCATTTCCAGCTGCGACGACAACAATCATCCCCGTCCGGGCCGCCGCCGTGGCAGCACGTGAAATAACCGTCGTTTTGCCATCGAGATCCGCATAACTGTGATCCCCGATCCCATTGTCAAAGGTGGTGTAGCCCAAAGAGGTGTTGATGACATCCACCCCCAGAGAATCCGCCCATTCGGAGGCCACTACCCAGTTGTCTTCTTCGACGAGGGTTTCGGAGAGTTCATCCTCCGTTCGGAACAAGAAGTAATTCGCCTCAGGAGCCGTGCCCACAAAGGTTCCATCAAGGTCTGCACACATAGTACTCAATACCGACATGCCGTGACTGCCAACCTGAAAAACATTGGTGTCGTTGTCGACAAAGTCATGCGTCAGGACGATGCGTCCTTGGCTCCACGCTCCCGTGAACGCAGAATGCACATCCGCCCCCGTGAATCCAGCATCCATGAGCGCAATGTTGATCCCCGCCCCCGCATAGCCTGCATTGTGCAAGGGAATGAGATTGATCTGGTTGACCTGATCCAAACTCTGGCCATAGTTGTAGGATTGAACCCCTTCCTCGGGATGACTGCTCGGGGCTGCGTGGTGATGAATTTCCGCCACAGTTTGGGTGAGTTTCGCCACGGGTTGAATATGGGCAACCCCGGGCATAGTTCGCAGCACCTCTAATTGGGCGGGCGTGGCCACGACGGATACCGCCCGCAACCAGCGCGAGGTCCGATAGATCTCCGCTCCCGTCGCGCGTACCTGGGTCAACGCCGCAGAAGACAAGGGATAATCCGTTGCGCGCAGTGGGATGTTCTGGCGCAGACGGCGCTCCACGGCCGCAGGCGTCAAGGCGGCTTGGCCGCGCTGGGGGGACCAGCTAGGGCTTTCAAATACCGCCTCATGGAGGAATACCCAGTGCCGGGTAGACGCAGCGGTTTGACCCCAGCATGTCATGCTCGTCATGAAGAGAACAAAAAGGAAGTTGTTTTTCATCTTATGAATGTATGATTCCCGATCCAATAAGTTCATCGGCCACGTACCATGCGGCAAACTGCCCAGGGGCAACGGATTTAAATGGAGCGATGGGCTCCAAGGCTAAGCCTTTGGCTTCCGCCCGAAGCCGAGCGGGCACCAGGGCCTGACGATAGCGTATTCGGGCCAAGACCTCCAGACTCTCCCCGGGCTCTAAGGCCATGTCCGGACGCACCCAATGCACGTCTTCGGACAACATCCATACACAAGGCCGATAAAGACCGGGGTGGTCTTCACCTTGACCTACGTATACCATGTTTCTTTTCACATCCGTAGCCAACACAAAAAGCGGTAAGGGCTTCCCTCCTACTAGCAACCCTTTGCGCTGCCCTACGGTAAAGAAATGCGCTCCAGAATGTGTACCTACCAGGGTGCCCATGGTAGGATCGAGAGCCCATGGAGCCCCGCATGTCGCGGTATGAAATTCGGCCGCGTCGCGAGAAATCTCCACGATGTCCCCGGTCTGGATGGAAAGTTGCTGCTGCAAAAAGTCGGGCAAACGCACCTTCCCAATGAAGCATAATCCTTGAGAATCTTTTTTTTCCGCGGTGGCCAACCCTGCCTCTTTGGCGATACGGCGAACTTCCGGCTTGGGGAGGTGCCCAATCGGGAAAAGGGCTTTGGCGAGCTGGGCTTGACTTAGCTGGCAAAGGAAGTAGCTCTGGTCCTTGTTTCCATCGGCACCCGCTAAGAGGTGATGCATACCATCCTCTGAAGTGGTTTTTTGAGCGTAGTGGCCCGTGGCCACATATTCCGCACCGATTGATAGCGCGGCTTCTAAGAAGAGGTCGAATTTAATTTCCCGGTTGCAGAGCACATCGGGGTTGGGCGTTCGGCCTGATTGGTACTCGGCAAACATGTAATCGACAATGCGCGTTTTGTAGGCTGCACTGAGGTCCAAGACCTGAAAAGGGATGCCCAATTTTTCCGCCACAAGCAAGGCGTCATTCGAGTCTTCGATCCAGGGACACTCAGTCTCTAACGTGGGACTTTCATCGGTCCAGTTGCGCATAAACAGTGCAATGACCTCATGTCCAGCCTGTTGAAGGAGATGAGCCGCTACGGACGAATCGACGCCACCCGATAGACCGACAACCACTCGTGCCATCAGTACTCCACTTCTTTGGTGATGCGACCTTTGTGATACCATGTGCCTTTGACCGCTTTGCCATCGGCAAATTCTAGCCATTTACCTTCTCGCAGCCCATGGTGGTACTCCCCGCGAACGGCCATCCGACCATCTTCATCGTATTCAATCCAGAGTCCGTCCGGTACATCGTTCTGGTAATCGGCACTGCGCAATTTGGTGCCCGTCTCGGTGAAACGAACCCAAGTTCCCGTCTTGGCATCGGCCTCCATGCTACCTGTTTCGACCACTTTGCCGTTGGGGTAAAAGGTTTGATATAGGCCATTCAAAGCCCCCCCTGCATAGGTCTCTAGGTTGAGAAGTTTGCCGTTTAGGTCATACACGCGCCAGGTACTGTCCTTGACCCCCGGGGCACTGTACTTGCCTTCGGCTATAAGGACATTGTTCTCTGCGTATTCGCGCACGTAGCAGACTTGCGTGCGACCGCGGAAGATCATCACCGCGCGCTTGACCCCATTGGGATGGTAATGGGTGAAAGTCCCTACGGGCACACCCTGCTCAAAGGTTCCTTCATACCGAAGTGTGGAGCTTCCTTCATATTTTACTTTCCAGGGTCCGTGCTTCTGGCCCTGAAGAGTTTGATTCTGCCCCCACGCAGGTCCTCCCCCGAGCAAAAGGAGGATGCCAAGAAAGGTTCGCCATCGAGGTGTCATCATGCCGTTTCCGTTTTCACCGCCGCATGGAAATGCGACAAGCCGTCTAATTCTTCCAGCAAATGTCGGTCCACACCTGCGGACCAATTGCGACTGGGCATTCGGATCTGAGTGCGCGTCACGGGATCCATCACATGGAAAATGACCCGGTTTTTTCCGGGATACTTTTTTAGAATACCCGCCAATTCCGACCAGCGCTCCGGCTTGACATCGTCCACGGCGGCAAACAAGCTAAGTGTACGAGCCTCGCGCTCGAAGAGTTCCGAAAGCAGGCAGACTTTTGAAATGTCCGCATACAAGCGTGCTTCCGCATCATCCCGAGCCCAGGATTGCTTTTGGACGCGTCCCCGCACAAGCACCATCAAATCATTGACAAAAAAGGATCGAAAATCCAAAAAGGATTGTCCAAAGAGCACAAATTCGCGACTACCCTCATGATCTTCCAACGTGAAGGATCCCATTTCTTTGCCCGTTCGTGTGGTCCGTAGGTTCACGTTAGAAATTAAACCAGCCACCGCAAAATCACGGCTGCCCGCTCCTTGAACGAAGGCGTCGAGGTTCTCGAGCTCACTCACACGGTTTTTCGCAAACGTCTTGATTTCATAGCGGTAGCTGTCCAACGGATGAGCACTCAGATAAATCCCGTTGACATCTTTCTCGCGCTTGAGGAGCTCCATGGTGTTCCACTCGGGGACTTCAGGGAGCTCAGGCTCGGGGATATCCACCCCACTATCCTCACCAAAAAGGGAAACTTGGGCCGAATTTTCTTGGTCCTGAAACCCTTGACCATAGCGGCGCACTTTCTCCAGGAAATTTTTACCATCTCCGTTTTCTTCGGCAAAGAGCAATGCACGGTGCATCCCTGGGAAGCTGTCAAAGCCCCCTCCGAAGGCCAGTGCCTCCCATGTCCCCTTATTGACGACTCGGAGATCCACCCGGCGTGCCATGTCGAAAATGGACTGATAGGGGCCCTTTTCTTCGCGTTCCTTGAGCAAGAACTCGACGGCACTACCCCCCACTCCACGCATACCGAGGAGTCCAAACCGAACCGCGCCTTTTTCATTGACGGTGAACGTGGAATCTGACTCATTCACATCCGGACCCAACACATCCAACTTCATCCGTTTGCACTCCTCCATAAAGAAGCTGACTTGCTTGATGTCATTCATGTTGTTGGACAGCACAGCGGCCATATACTCCGCGGGGTAATGCGCTTTGAGATAAGCCGTTTGATAGGCAATCCATGCATAACA
>DNWN01000097.1 GCA_003507115.1 Cryomorphaceae bacterium
TTCAGGGTCCAGTCAATCGCGTCACGCTCCATAAACTCCAGCCCTGAGGGGGTTACCCCCGCTTGAAAAATACGGGCCACAGCCGCACAGGCCATTTCCGCTGAGGCAAACGGAGCTAGGAGGGTGAAGTGCACTTTGGGATAAGGGATCAGACGTAGAACGATCTTGGTGATGACGCCTAGGGTGCCCTCCGACCCGACAAACAGTTGGGTCAAGTTGTACCCGGTGGAATTCTTGAGCGTATTGGCCCCGGTCCATAGGATGTCACCATTGGGGAGAACGACTTCCAGGTTGAGGACATAGGCCGACGTCACGCCATATTTGACTGCTTTGGGTCCGCCGGCGTTGTAGGCCACATTGCCTCCGAGGGTACTCGTGCCCCAGCTGGAGGGGTCCGGGGGATAAAAGAGGCCCTTTTCCTTGCAGGCCTCGTGAAAGACCTGGTTGATGACCCCAGGCTCGACGACCGCCTGGAAATTCGCTTCGTCGATGGACAAAATCCGATGGAGGCGCTCCATACTGAGTGATATACCCCCTTGCACGGGAATCGCTCCTCCCGATAAGCCCGTTCGGGCGGCAGCCGGGGTTACGGGGATGCCGTGCTCATGCGCAATCCGCATAATGGCCGCAACTTCCTCCGTCGAGGACGGCCGGCATACCACATGGGGCATGGCATGCAAGTCCTCCGTTTCGTCGTGCGAAAAAGCGTTCAAAACTTCAGGGTCTGTGCTCATGGCATCCGCGCCTAAAGCGGCGCTGAGCAATGGGAGCCATTTTGAATTATCTTCGGCCATCTGTGCTATTTCTACCCAAAAATACTCGATTTATGATGCGCAAATTATTCTATTTACTCGCCTTCTGCGTGGGACTAAATTCCATGGCCCAAACATCCGTCACCTTTGACGATGTTTTCCGCTCGCGGGCATTCTCCGCCAAGGGCGTGTATGGCCTTCGCTCGATGGAAGACGGTTTGCACTACTCGCGCCAAACCTCCGAGGGCATTGAGAAATTTGACTTTGCTACCGGCGAATCTCAAGGCGTTTTGGTCGCCGATGGGGCCGCCATAGATGCCGCGGGCGCAGCACTACCCTTGGGGAATTACACCTGGACGGCCGGCGAAAAGAAGGTCATCATCGAGGACGACATGCAGCCCATCTACCGCCATTCCTACACGGCGAAGGTCTATGTCTACGATTTGGCGAGCGGCGGGACCACCTTGGTCAGCCCCGAAGCCATCCAAAATCCCGTGTTTAACCCCGACGGCGACCACATCGCTTGGGTGCACGAAAACAACGTTTACTATCGCTCCTTGTCAGGAGCCGGGCAAACCCGCGTCACCTCCGACGGTGTGAAGAACGCCATCATCAACGGCGCTCCCGATTGGGTCTACGAAGAGGAATTTGGCTTCCATGTGGGCCTGGCTTGGTCTCCCAGCGGACGATACCTGGCCTACTACCGCTTTGACGAGCGCGGCGTGACCGAATTCAGCATGGATATGTATGGCACAGACCTCTACCCCGAGCCCTATGTCTTCAAGTACCCCAAGGCCGGCGAGGACAATTCAGGGGTGACTATTTGGATCTATGACACCGAAACGGGCCAAACCGTCGAAGCCACCCAAGGCCAGACCTACGAGTACGTTCCCCGCATGCATTGGTCGCCCAAGAACGAACTCTACCTCTCCTTGCTCAACCGCCATCAGGACAGCCTGCGATTAGTCTCCTATGTTCCCAGCACAGCCCAGTCTAAGCAGGTCTTCCTAGAGACCGATCCCGCCTACACCGATGCCGACCACAATCTCACCTTCCTCCAGGACGGACGATTCGTGTGGATGTCGGATCGCTCGGGCTTCAACCACGCCTACCTGGTCGATCCTCGCAAGAACAAGGTTTCAACACTTACCTCTGGCACTTTTGAAATCACGGAGCTCTACGGCGTCGACGAGGTGAATGGCCACATATACTACCAAGCAGCTGATGTTTCGCCTGCCAACCGCACCGTGTACCGTGCATCCCTCAAAGGCGGCAAACCCAAGGCCTTAAGCGGCACGGAGGGCTGGAATGGCGCCACCTTCAGCACGACGTATGCCAATTACATCCTCAATCATTCCGACGCCAATACCCCTGCGCGCATCAGCCTGCACGATAGCAAGGGCAAGGAAATTCGGGTTCTAGAGGACAACGCCGAATTGGTCCAGCGCATGAAGGATTATGCGCTATCGCCCAAGACCTTCTTCACCCTGGAGGCCACCAACGGCCAGCGCCTGCCCGCCTGGGAGATGAAGCCGACCAACTTTGACGCCAGCAAAAAGTACCCTGTCCTGATGTTCCTGTACGGCGGCCCCGGTAGCCAGCAGGTTACCGACAACTTTGGCGGCCGTGACTACTTCTGGTATCAGATGCTCGCCAACGAAGGCTATTGGATCGTCTGTGTGGACAACCGCGGAACTGGCGGTCAAGGGCGCGACTTCACCAAGTGCACCTACCTGCAATTGGGCAAGTACGAGACGGAGGACCAAATCGCCGCCGCTCAGGCCCTGGCCCTCCGCCCCAACGTGGACGGCAGCCGCATCGGCATCTGGGGCTGGAGCTACGGAGGCTTCATGGCTGCCCATTGCATCACCCAGGGTGCCGACGTCTTCAAAGCCGCTATTTCCGTCGCTCCGGTGACCAACTGGCGCTTC
>DNWN01000144.1 GCA_003507115.1 Cryomorphaceae bacterium
GGCAAAAAATTGACCTGCTTAACCCTCGACGCCCTCAAGTTGGACCCCAAGAAGGATCCCTTTGATCGTCTCGCAGACATTCACGCCGCGGTCGCAGAACTGTTTGCTACCTACCACCCCGACCACATGGCGATGGAAGCGCCGTTCTTTGGAAAGAACATTCAGTCCATGCTCAAGCTGGGCCGAGCCCAAGGCGTTATTATGTCCGCTGGATTATCCGCAGGTATTCCCGTGCTTGAATACTCCCCTCGGAAAGTCAAACAAGCCATCACCGGCAACGGGGCGGCTAGTAAAGAGCAAGTAAGCGGCATGCTCCAGCACATTTACGGATTGGAATCTATGCCCAAAGTCTTGGACGCCACGGACGGGCTCGCAGTGGCCACCTGCCACGCCTATGCCATTGGATCACCCATCCAGGCCTCCATGTCGGCCAACAAGCTCAAAAAAGCACCCAAAGGGAAAGGAAAAGGATCTTGGTCTCAATTCCTGAGTCAAAATCCCGACCGACTCCAAGGCGGAAAATCAGAGTAAATCACACGGGACGGATCGCTATGTCGCAAGGATGGGAGCCTCCCGTTTCTCCGACAGTCAGGCCCAGGAAGAATTCACAAGCCTACGATTAGTGGAGGATGTCCTCCGAGACTTCGTGGGCGATCAGGGCCGCAATTTCTTCCATGACCTCAGGTGCCAACTGCAACTTGGGGTGGGCAAAATTTAATTCCTCTTCGGTTCGCAAAGGGACCAAATGGATGTGCGCATGGGGGACTTCAAAGCCCAAGACGGCTACGCCCACCCGATTGCATGGAATGGTCGCGTCAATCGCCTTGGCCACTTTATGAGCAAAGGCCCACAGAGCAAGAAATTCGTCTTCCGGTAAATCGAATAGACGGTCTACCTCCATCTTAGGCACCACAAGTGTGTGCCCCTTGGATAAGGGACGGATATCCAAAAAGGCCATGGCATGGTCACACTCCGCAATCTTGTAGCAGGGGATGTCGCCTTGAATGATTTTGGTAAAAATGGAAGACATGTGGTGGTGAACTTAACGAGAAATTTCGAGAATCTCGAGCTTCATCGTTCCATTTGGGACGTGAATCTCTACGATTTCCCCGGCACTGCGTCCGAGAAGACCCCGGCCAATGGGACTACTCACAGATATTCTACCTGTTTTCAAATCTGCTTCTTGCTCCGCGACCAGGGTATACGTGAACTCCATCTTATTGGCGGGATTCCGCAGTTTGACCTTGGACAAGATGAGCACCTTGCTCATGTCTAGTTGGCTCTCATCCACGATGCGCGCATTGGCCATGACCTCCTCCATCTTGGCAATCTTTAGTTCGAGCAGACCTTGAGCCTCCTTGGCTGCATCATACTCTGCATTCTCGCTCAAGTCGCCTTTGTCACGTGCCTCGGCGATTTGCGCAGAAATGCGCCCTCGCTCCACCGAACGCAGGTGATCGAGGTCTTCTTTGAGCTTTTTAAAGCCTTCGGGGGTCAAGTAGGAAACGGACATAGAGTCAAGGATTAAACGAGAATGAGATCCCTGACTGGGGATCTCATTCCGTGAAAGGTAGTAAAATTGGTCTTACAATACCAAGGTGGCACCCAGGGTGTGTACCCCTGCAAAGGCAGAGTTCGTCAACCGATAGGCGTAGTTCAAGCTCAGCTTGGACGTGCCGCCGGTCGGGGCATTCACCGTGAATCCCATCGCAGGGCCGGCAAATGCTTCCGTTGCGATACCGTCATAGCGGTTATCAAACAGGGCATACGAAGCACGTACTTGGAAAATATCGTTGTGGTCAAATTCCACTCCCGCGGTAAACTGGTCTTTCTTGAACGAATTCGAGATGAAGTTGCCCGCCACGTTCAGACGGTTCTTCGCATCCAAGTCAAAACGCTTCGCTACGCCAATAGCCAGCTGGGTGGGCAATTCAAACTGCTCGGTGCGGCTGTCGAAGGTCGTGGTGTGGGACCCTGTGGGTACAGGAAGCACAATGGCCATGCCATCGCCGTTGTACCCAAACGAGGGGCCAATGTTCCGCAGCGTGATGCCAAAGCGAAAATCGCGCTCTGCACCGGTCACATATTGAACTCCGGCGTCAAAGCACACACCCGTCGCCGTCAAGTTGCTGATGCTCGAATTGTACAGCTTGATGTTGACCCCGCCATAAATGCTTTGGGTGAACTTCTTCGCATACGCAATACCAATAATGGTCGAGGTAGGGCTGAAATATCCCGCGCCTCCATCGGGCAATTCGGTCGTGGTGACCTCAATTTGGCCGTAATTCATGTTGGTTACGTGGATGCCCAACACCCCTTCATTGCCCGAGGGCGTTGCAAAGGATGCCGAGTTCAGCTGAATGCCGCTTCCGACCAACCATTGGCTGTTGGCAAACCCTGTTTGCAGCCCCGTGGTGAAGGCCATGCCCGCAATATTTCCGTACATCGCCTCAAGGCCCATGACGTTTGCGGTATTGCCCTCGGACCACCCTGCGGTGCGTGCCCATGGGTTGATGAGGAGTTCAGAGGCGCCCGCGGAACCCGAACGAACGGGGTTTCCTGCGAAGAGGGCCGTGCTGGCCGCAACGAGGGCGATGGTGGCAATATGTTTTTTCATCATTTCCATGTCTTAGAATCCAGTCGGGTCGAACGGACGGAGGGTTCCGAAGAACTTGATCACCTTCTCACCGATGCCCGGGGCGTCGATGTGAATGAGGTAGACCCCGCTCGCAATGGGCACTCCATAGTTGTTCTTCAAGTCCCAGTACAACCACGTATCGGTATTCGCTTTGCGCAAAGTGCGTACTAAGGCGCCTTCCACCGTGTAGATGCTGATTGTACAGTTTTCGGGTAGATTGGTCACCTTCACCAAGTTGTCCAACTGAGACTGCTCGTAGGCGGACAAACTGAAGTAAGGGTTCGGAACGACGCGGATGTTGTCCAGCGCGCTGGTCGCCACCACATTGTTGCCTTTGTCGGTTGCCACATTGTTCGTGTTGAACTGGTAAAGCGGATTGCTGTTGTTCGTGCCATCCGTTTCGTACTTCTCATAAGGACGTGCCATGCGGATGCGCACGCGGGCGTCTGAAGGCATATCCGTGTACAAGTCTCGGTCCTCAAAGCGGGGATCCATTAGCGGAATGCTCACCCACATCAAACTCTTTGTGACCTTGTTTCGGTTGAGGATTTGGCCCATGTTGTTCAACTCGGTATACAAGGGGTTGTTCAACTCATCGCCGCCGGCGTAATCCAACGGTACTTTAGACAGACCTTGCTGGAAGTAGGGACCGAATACGTAGATGTAGTGTTGCCCACCAAACTTGTAGCCCCCTGTAACCGGATCTGCCGGGAAGGTAGAAAGGCGTGAAGAGGGGTTGAACAGCATGTCGTTACCGTTGTCGCCCACCATCCAGGAGTTCTCACCAAAGGCGATGTTCAAACGGGTGCCGGTTTCAACGTCAATCGCATAGCCGGGGAACCATGACCAACCCGTGCTGGTTGAGCTACGGACCAGCTCGCCACTGGCGTTCTTGTCCCAGCTTGCACCGGCACGCAAGCGCCATTTGCGGACAGCCCCTTCGGTCAAGTCCTGGTCTTCACCCATCTCCAAGACGGGAACACGGGTCCACTTGGTGTGGTCCTTCGTGAAGACGATGTCTACGGAGTGCAGATCACGCGCATTCATCCGGGCTGAGAACGCCGACTGCGAAGAGTCCGCTGGGCCCATACCGTAAATGTTGTTTCCAGCGTCGTATCCTCGGCCGATGTAGCTGACATACGGGAAGGGTCCCCATGTTCCGCCGACGATGTTCGTAAACAACGATTTGGGATCGTTGGGATAATCGCGGTAGTAGGATCCGGGCTTGGACGTGATGTCATTTTGGCCAGAGAGAATCCAATTTCGGGGGCTATAGCTGTCATCATCTTTCACGCCGGACAACCACGTTTGGGTCGGGTCGTCGTAAATGACTTCCGACTCCAGGATGCCTGCATTGCGTGAATTATCTGGGTCATTACCTGGGTTCTCTTGATCGCGAATTTCGACGCTCAAGCCCAACTCAGGGATGATTTGCTCGTTGATGAAGGACAAAGCGGTCATAGACGTCGCGATGACATTGCCTGCAGCGTCTTCAACCTGCCAATTGGTATTCGGTCCTGTTCCATCAAAGCGCAATTTGAAATTGCCCGGAGGAACGTTCAAGGGATCCACCACTTTCACGTTGACCGGACCATAGCCGCTCTTGTAGGTGGGGTGGCTCAGCACAAAGTTGTTGACGATGGCGCGCTCGGAAGCCGAATCCAGCTCCAAGGCGTTTCCGCCGTTGCCCATTCCCTCAATTCTCGTGATGATAGGACTGTAGCCGTACAAAGAATTTTGGACGGTGCCGCCTGCCTCAGAATCCACCAAGTGGGGAATGCCTTCGTACTTCTTCACGTTGTTACGGCCAGCCAAGAACGGCTTGCGCTGTCCGTTCGGGTGCAAGACTTGGTCAAAAGGCTCGTACTCGTTGTAGGCATAGGCCACAACTGTGAAGTAATAAGGAGTATGGTTTACCAAGCGGCGGTCCGTACCCGTTGCGAAGGCGTCTTCCTTCACCAAGAAGCTCATTTTGATGCCCTCGTCGTTGTATTCCAAAGTCATATCCTGGGGAATCAACAGCTCCAAATCTGGATCCAATTCCCAGTTGATCAAACGCTCCACACCATTTTTGATGTCGCACTGAGCGATCAGGCGGGCTTGGTTAGGATCATAGCGATCACCTACCGAGGCATTCGCATTGGTGAGCTGGAAGATTTGGAAGCCTTCAAACTTGTAGGTGTTGTCCGTGAAAGGAATCAACGGATCCTCCTCTTCGTAATCCAACAACTGGTTGTTCTGGCCGTCGCGGTAGCTGAGCATGATGACCAACTCGCGGTCCATCTCTTGAATCTCCATGTCTGGGGCATCGGGACCATTCAAAATTTGGAAACAGTTGTCAAACAGGCTCTGCGCCTTGTCGTCGGCGATCAAGATTTTCTCTACCGAAGCGAAGAGATCCGCTTTGTTGTAGTCGCGCTCCCATACCACACCCGTGGTGATGAAGTTCAAAGCGCCCGGAGCCAAGGAGAAGGGGCCCGCATTGTGCAGTCCGCGCTTGTCCTCCGAGTTGTTGGGGGATTCATACCAGTTTTGCGAGGCCGTAGGTGCCGCATTTCCAGTGGTGTCATAGGTATCACCCGGGTAGGCAAACAAGGTCACCAGTCCAGAACCATCCGCCGTAAATCCGTCACCATTGGCGGGGTTACCGGGACCTGAAGGGGTTTCCACCACTAAGGGGTTGCCGTTCTTCCAGCGTGACTGCATGAAATTGTAGTATTCAGCCGCGGTGCTGGGGTTGCCCGAGAAGGCAGAACCCGTGTTGTTGTAGTACATGAAACCAGACATGATGATACGCTCGTTCACGCCGGTCACAGGATTCTCTGCCTGGCAATCGCCATTGTCGTCGCGCACTCCGTCGATGCAACCGTCGCGGTCGTTGTCCAACCCGTCAAAGTAATCCGCAAAGGGACCCTGGAAAAAGTCAAAGCCTACGGCAGGAGGATTCAAGCCATAGCCCAAAGGACCTTCGTCATTCAAATCTGAGTTGTAGCAATAGCCCAAACCACGGGGAATGTCACAACCAATGATGTCATCCAGGTAGTTGCCCAAATCCGGGTCAAACCAGGTGGAGAAGAACGTGTTGGTCAAACGGAATGTCGACTTGTTGACGATGCGGTAGTTGTTGAACGTCATGTTGTTGATCTCGTCGTTCGTGGCAAAGGCAAAGGCCTGAGCACGAATCTCGAAACCGAGCGCCCCCGCCGAGGTCTCCGTGTGAATGTTTCCACGATCATTGTATACCCACCAGATGGTTTGGTCACCATAAAGCACGTCCGTCTCTTTGCGGCGGCAGTCAAACTGGCGGTCCAAGTCATAGGCTGGATAGTCCTCCAAGGGGTCATAGCGCTGGTCGCCGTCCAAATCNNGTTCCCTTCGTAGCCGGGGAACTTCTCTGCGACGTCGCAATCGGGATCGTTTTTACAGAGCAACCATGCGCGGTGCATTTCAACTGCCTCGCGGGTGATAATCCACTGCTTATCGTATTTGTCACAAATTTCTTTGTTGACCGATGCCAAGCCATCCGTAGAAAGGGGGCCAGGCCAGTAGTCCACTCCGCGTGAACGGTAAGTGACTGCCGCCAACTTGAGCTGGTTGCCTTCATCCAATCCGCCAAGCCAAAGGGCTCCCGCAAACATGGAGTGCTTGCCACCGCCTTTAGGCACTTCGTAGCGGGCCGTGTTCAAATCCCACCACATGTCGCCTCCACCTAGGATGGTTGCGCGGACGTTGTTGATGTTCAAGTCACTCTGGGCACGAGCGGGTTGGCACAGCTCCTCGACCGTCTTATTGGACAAGTTGTTCTTTCCAGACACGTTGACGTCCGGACGAGCCATTAACGAGGCCGTGGAGGCCACCCATGCTAAACCAAANNTCTTCATAGGAATACGGAATTCAAACTTTTACAGGCCGAGGCGGACACCAAGGCGAATTTGACGGGGGATAGAGAAGTTGAAAGGATTCACCATGCTCACGTTGTACAAGTCTGCAAAAGACTGAGCATTCGTGGTGAACAAGATGGCCTGTTGGCCACGTGAGGAAGACAAATAGCCATCATCCGTGGGCGACCCCGTGAAGGGATAGATATTCAATACGTTTTGGGTATTGAGTACGTTCAACACTTGAGCGTAGATTTCAACTGTCTTCTTGCCCTTGGCGTAGTACCACACCTTGTTGGCGGTCAAGTCAATTTTGTACTGCCAAGGTTTGCGCGACCCGTTGAGTACACCTACGATGGGCGAAGCCGTCTCGGTCAAGCCATACGCACGTACACGGCGAGAGTATGGGAATCCAGAGCTAGCCGTACCCAAAATGTTCACCCCAGCATTCTCAAAAACGCGGACGTTCTTGATCACCAGACCATTGTAGTCGGTGCCCTTTCCGTAGCGGAAATCCAAGTTTCCGGAGAAGGTGTGACGTTGGTCAAAGTCCAAAGGCTGGATGTAGCGCAAGTTGGGTTGTCCTGAGCGAGCCAAAGCCAAACCGGAATTCGCTCCAGAACCCGTTCCGTCTGCAAAAGACAAGGAGTACTGAGCATTCACCATGACATTGCCGGTACGGCGCATATCGTACTGGAAGCTAAAGCCCTTCGCAGTGGTGAAGTCGCGGTTGCCGTACATGACATAGGTAGCGGGGTAGGCTTCCGTCACCGAAACCGTTTGGATCAAATCGCGGTATTCGCGGTAGAATGCATTCACCTTCAAGGCAGAACGCTCGCCCAACATTTGGCGGAAACCGATTTCGTACTCCGTCAATTTCTGGGGAAGCAATTCC
>DNWN01000142.1:0-275 GCA_003507115.1 Cryomorphaceae bacterium
TTTACGTCCCGCCGCGGAGCGCAGTGCGCAGGCTGGGGCCGACTTGGTCAATGCGGACCACCCCCAAGTCATTGAAATCTGGAATCTGGTCTTCATGCAATTTCAGCGAAAGGCGGACGGTTCCTTGGTGCCGCTGCCCGCACAGCACGTGGATACCGGTATGGGATTCGAGCGCCTGGTGCGCGCCATAGAAGGCAAATCGTCCAACTATGACACGGATGTGTTCAAGCCCTATTTGGACAAACTTTCCCAACTCAGTGGACGCGAATATGGCC
>DNWN01000142.1:281-12723 GCA_003507115.1 Cryomorphaceae bacterium
AGAGGAGCGCATTGACATCGCCTTCCGGGTGATTGCCGACCACATCCGTGCCGTGGCCTTTGCCATTGCCGACGGCCAGTTGCCGGCATCGGGCGGGGCGGGCTATGTCATTCGCCGCATTTTGCGCCGAGCGGTCCGCTACGGCTATTCGGATTTGGGTTTCCGGGAACCCTTTATGACCCATTTGGTCCCGGTGATGCAAGAAGCCATGGGCGAGGCCTTCCCAGAATTGTACAGCCAAGGCACCCTGGTGGCACAAGTGATTGCCGAGGAAGAAAGTGCCTTCTTGCGCACCCTCGAGTCGGGGTTGAAACGCTTGGACGCCGCAATGAGTGAAGCACAAAATGGTGTTGTTTCCGGCGCGCGCGCGTTTGAATTGTATGACACATTTGGATTCCCCTTGGATCTCACGGCCTTGATTTGCCGCGAAAAGGGCATGTCGGTGGACGAGGCGGGATTCCAAGCTGAGATGGCCAACCAAAAAGCGCGTTCGCGCGCCGCCTCCGCTCAAAAAGTGGGCGACTGGGTGGAGTTGGCCCAAGGAGCAAGCGATGTATTTACCGGCTACGACCAATTGGAGGCGACCTGCCGCGTGCTGCGTCACCGCGAGGTAGAAACCCCAAAGGGAAGCATGACCCATGTGGTCTTGGAGGGTAGCCCTTTCTACCCCGAGGGAGGTGGCCAGGTCGGCGATCAAGGGTGGTTGCGCTTTGGGGATGAGACCCTGGAAGTAATGCAAACCACGAAAGAAACGGGGGTGATCCTGCACCATTTGGCCCAAGCTCCGTCATCCTGGACGGCAGAAGTCCATGCCCGCGTGGATGGGGCACGCCGCCGTGCCTCCAGCGAAAACCACAGTGCCACACACTTGATGCACCACGCTCTGCGCACCGTGCTCGGCACCCATGTGGAGCAACGTGGTTCCTTGGTGCATCCCGGAGGACTGCGCTTTGACTTCTCGCATTTTCAGAAAATGACTCCAGAGGAATGGCAAAAGGTGGAAGCCCACGTCCGCCAGATGATTGCGGATGCGCTGCCTTTGCAGGTGCATGCGGATGTCGCCGTGGACGAAGCCAAAGCGATGGGGGCGATGGCGCTCTTCGGAGAAAAATATGGCGACAAGGTGCGTGTGATTCAGTTCGGACCCAGCATTGAACTCTGTGGCGGCACCCATGTGGCGAACACCCAGCAATTGGGCACCTTTATCTTGATCAACGAATCTTCGGTGGCGGCAGGGGTTCGCCGCGTCGAGGCCTTGGCGGGGCAGGCGGCGCTCGATTACCTCCTCGCGCAGCACCAAACGTTGGCCGAAGTCACGGCAGAAGCCAAAAATTCGGACCCGACGGCGGTCATCCGCGACCTTCGTGCAGAAGTGAGCGAGCTTCAAAAGAAGTTGGAAGAATTGAACCGGGCCCAAGCCGGTAACCTCAAAGGAGAGTTGCTCAGTTCGACGGAGTCCATAGGCGGATATTCGGTGATAGCTGCCCAAGTCTCCTTGGATGCGGCTTCGGCAAAGGACCTCGTCTTCCAAATCAAAGACCATCACCCGGATATCATCATTTTGCTCGCTATCGAAGCGGAGGGGAAGGCTCAGATCCACCTTGGAGCGGGGGCCAATGCCTTGGCTCACGTGCATGCGGGGAATTGGGTTCGCGACCTCGGCTCGCACATTCAAGGCGGTGGAGGGGGGCAACCCTTTTATGCCTCGGCGGGAGGAAAGAATCCCGCGGGAATTCCCGACCTTTTGAATGCATTTAAAGAAAAAGTAGCCGCATGCAACGCATAATTCTCCTACTCACACTGGCTCTGTCTTTGGGTCTTCAGGCGCAGTCTCAACCGCGCTATTACACCGACAGCGATGTTCGTCAGCGCATAGTGAATTTTAACGTTTACGGGCAACCCGGAACCCAGTTCCGCCGAATTGGAACAGATCTCAATGGCGTGCAGCCTGAAGTAAACGATCGATTCCTATCTAGGTTGAACGGGGAGACAGGATTTTCCGTGGATTTTAACCTTCGACCTTTGTATCTCGGGGTTGGAGTCGGTCAGTCGTGGATTAATTACGGACATCGTCTCGAGAATGATGACGTTACCGATGTTCAAGCGCGCTATTGGGCCATACCGATGCGGGCCGGTTTGGTGACGCATTTGAGCGATGAAGTGACGTTGGAGGCATGGCCGACGGTGACATATCGCCGAGCCATTTCGTTCGAGCATAGTGCATACCCTAACCCAATCTTTGCGCCCGATTTTTGGACCGCAGGCATTCAGGTGGGGTCTACCGTGGCCATCACCGAGTACCTCAGTTTTGTGCTGATGGGGGTGATGGACTATGGTTTCAATGACTTGGAAGCCGGGGCGTCGTGGCGTGAATATTCGGAATTACCTCTCTTTTTCGGGGTGCGTGCGGGGTTGCGAGTTTCCCTCTAGCCGGGTTTAAAGCGCTGGAAGCAGTTGCTCCAAGGCCATGCCCCGAGATCCTTTGATCCATACGAAGGCGCTGGAAAGCGCTTCGGCGTGCAGCGCCTGGAGCGCTTCTTCGGTTCGGGAAAAGCTGCGGTAGTGCCCAGGATGTTGGGTGGCGCTAAACGCCTCGCCAATCAACCAAACGTGTTCGGCCCCAAGCTCCACAAAGAGGTCCACCATGCGTTGGTGTTCTTCCGCTGTGTATTCCCCCATTTCGAAGAGGTCACCCGCCATGTAGTAATGGACGCGGTCTGGATAGATTCCCAAAGCATAGCGAAAGGAGACCTCCATGCTGCTTGGATTGGCATTGTAGGCGTCCAAGAAAACTAAATTTTTAGGGGTCACTCGAAGTTCACCCCGGTTATTCTTGGGCACATAGGCTGAAATACCGGTGCAAATGGCTTCGGATGAAAGGCCAAAATATGCCCCGAGGGACCACGCGGCTTGGAGGTTCGCACCTTGAAATTCCCCGCTGAGGTGGCTTTGTATTTGTGTCTCCCCTCGCTCGATATGGACAAAACCGTTGGAGTCCATCCACGTGTTCAAGTCCGGCAGGAATGGGATCGCACCGGGACCCGCGTGATGCACTTGCAACGCATCCTCCGGATTGATGAGACGTTCGCCGCCGAATTCCAGCAAATAGCGGTACATCTCTGTTTTTCCCCGTATGACCCCTTCAATACCGCCAAATCCCTCCAAATGGGCGCGGCCAAAGTTCGTGATATAGCCCAGGGTGGGTTCAGCGATTCGGCAGAGGGCATCAATTTCGCCCTGATGGTTGGCGCCCATTTCTATCACGGCGAGGTCGTGCTCAGCACGCAATTGGAGTAACGTGAAGGGCACGCCTAAATGGTTGTTCAGGTTGCCTCGCGTAGCGTGAACATGAAAGCCCTCTCCGAGTACCGAGGCGAATAACTCCTTCACGGTGGTCTTTCCGTTGCTCCCGGTCAAGGCAATAAGAGGCTTGCCCCACTGGCGACGGTGGTGCCTCGCTAGAGCTTGCAAGGTGGTTAAGACGGAGGCAACGCGGAATACCTGGGGATGGTCGTCGGACAATCCGGGTACGGCATCTTCTATAACGACTGCCGAAGCTCCATGCGTTAAGGCTTCTGCAGCAAAGGCATGGCCATCAAATCGTTCTCCTTTCAGAGCAAAAAAAATCTGCCCGGACTCGATAGATCGAGAGTCCGAGCAGATTCCGACATGCTCGTCAAAGCATGCGTAAAGGGCTTCCATCAGGGCTTGTAGCGGCGGAATTTCTCTTCTTTAGGCTTAGCCGTGCTCTTGCTGCGCTTGTCATCCAAGTTTTGGAATCCAACGCGGTCCATGGCACAACGGAAACCAATGAAGTCTGTGGACAAATCCTGCTCGAGATAGCGACGCGTTCCAGGAGAAAGCCAATAGGCCATGTCCTTCCATGAGCCGCCTTTGAACACGCGGGTATCGTTTCCAATCAACGTGGACTCACCGTATTCGTACATGGGGGCATCACCTTCTGCGACACCTCCTTTATCATACAAAATGGAAGATTCCACATCACCATCGACGAAATCACGATAGTCGGACTTCTGATAGTTGCGTCGGCCAATATTCTCCTCTTCGGACACCTTGCGCACAGGCAATTGCCCAGGAAGACGCACCAAGCTGCTGTCCGTATCATATTGAGGCTCGGTCAAAACAGCCAATTCACCTATGCCATCATAGTTGTTGTCAAAGGTCTCAAACTGGTTGCCTCGAAAAGGACGATGATCACTCATATCCGTGCCTGACAACGGGCGGTAGATATCAAGGACCCACTCGGCTACGTTGCCAGCCATGTCATATAGGCCAAAGTCATTCGGGGGATAGAAACGCACCTGCATGGTGATGTTGGCTTGGTCGTTCAAGTAGCCACCAATACCCATGTTGTCCCCCGCACCACGGCGGTAGTTGGCCAACATGTCACCGCGGTTCTGTTTGTCCGAATTCCGAACGCTAGAACCGTTCCAGGTGTACTTATTGCGGTCGATGGTCCGGTTGTACACGCGGTTGCCCACTTCGGCATACGCAGCATACTCCCACTCGGCTTCTGTTGGGAGGCGATACTTGGGAAGCAAGATTCCGTCTTCAATGCGTGCGGGACGGCCTTCCTTGCCATACACCTGCTGGGGAGAGATGTCCTTCAGGCCATTTTTGTTCTGTTGGGTGTATTCGCCCTGTTTGTAGAGGTATACTTCGGTGTTGAAGTTTTGGTCGTCCACTTGGTTGGCCATCACGTTGAGAATCCCCTTATCGATGAGGATCTGTTCGTTGACCCGGTCCGTTCTCCAAGAGCAGTAACGCATGGCTTGCTCCCACGATACGCCCACGACGGGGTAGAAGTTGTAGGCCGGGTGACGGAGGTAGTTTTCGACATAGGTTTCGTTATACCCCAGTTTGTCGCGCCAGACCAAGGTGTCGGGTAAGGCGGATTGATAAATCTGAGGGTAGTAACCGTAATCGTATACGCGACGCAACCAGTACAGGTACTCGCGGTAGTCCGCGTTGGTTACTTCATTTTCATCCATGTAGAACGAAGCGACGGTCACACGACGTGGCGTATTGTTCCAGTCGCGGATAAAATCTTCCTCGACGCGGCCCATAATGAACGTACCGCCCTCCACGAAAACTAAGCCGGGTCCGGTTTCTTGGCCTTGGTAGTTCAGGTTGATTTGGAATCCGCCATTTTTCTTGTCGTTGTAAGACATGCCGGTCGTACTCGACGCCGTTTTGCCGCAACTGGCTAAAAGCAACGTAGCCGCGAGGGCCGCTGTGCAGGAACGAAGAACAGATTGAAGCTTCATAACAGAATCAATTAGAATTTGGGACACTTGATCTCGCTGTAGCGCGTGCGACTAGAGCGGCAAGGGAACTGATAAGACATGGAAATTTCATGTGCACCCCCCAAGGAATTTTTCAATGGGGAAATGGTATAATCGTAGGAGTAGCCGAAGGTCCAGGGCACATCGTTGGGGGCAATGCCCACGATGAAGACCAAGGCGTCGGGATTCGTGCTGATGGCGCCAATGGCTTGGCGGTAAGCCATACCACCGGTCATGGGCCCACGGTTGAAGGAAACGCCGCCCGTTAACTGGTTGGCGCCACCTTGGCTCTGGAAAACCACGTGGGGAATCAAGAGGTTGTCCAACGAGTTATATAAACGTTTGCGGCCTAAGGGAATCGTGGCGCCCATTTGAGCGGACAACTTCATGGGCAAGGCATTGTTGGAAAGGAAGGCCTCATTGGGCTCCGTCACGTGGGACGCCGTGATGCCAGCGTAGAAGTGCTCGGTGAAACCCAACATGCCAAAGGTCAAATCCAAATGGCTGTTGGTCGTGTTGTCTGGAGCAATTTCGTTTGTGGGCTTCACGAATCCGTAGAAGGGATCGATTTGGTCAGGGAAGGTCAAACTGTTCCAATCCAAAGCTCGCTGACGGAAGGTTCCTTGAGCTCCAAATAGAATGGAGAAATCACGCGTCACCGTCAAGTGATACGAATAGATCAGGGAGGCTTCGGTCAAACTCAATGCTCCATTGGCCGCTTCGTCTTGCATGATCAATACGCCCACCCCGCCATTGAGGCGATCGACATACTGATCATAGGATGCAGAATAGGTCTGATAGACCCCAAGCGAAGGATACTGATTGCGGTAATTGACGTTGACCTTCGGACACTGTTTGACACCGGCGAAGGCGGGATTCAAATACAGTGGGTTGGCATAGAATTGCGTAAAATGAGGATCTTGTCCGTACATGGACGAGAGCCCCAAAAGGACGAAAGCTATGGTCAATAGGCGTTTCACTGCCATGTTAGATGTACGAATTAAGAGCCACAAGTATACGATTTTCCTCGTTCTTTCGTGAAAAAGAGCGCAAATTTGCCTGAACAACAAACGCGGCTTTTACCCGTTTATGACATGAATAGACCAAATCACCGGAATCAACCCACGAAGTAACTGCCTAGCCTTGACGCGTCGCTCCCTCATTTTTAGTTTAGTAGTTGGTGTAAATCAAGTCTTTGCCCAAGTTAGCCCCTCGGTTTTAAATCAAGGGGACTGGGGTAAGATTGCCGTGTCAGAGGATGCCATCTACAGTTTGAGAGCAGCAGATTTGGAAAGTCTCGGCTTGGGGACGGCGCCCTTTGTTTCGTCCCAATTAGGGGTGTATGGCCGTTCGGCCGGGGTCTTGCCCGAGCGCAACAGTAGCCCGCGCGAAGTGGACCTTGTCCCCTTAGCCATCTGGGTGGAGGATGGAGGCGATGGTCAATTTTCGGGGCCAGACCGAATTTACTTTTATGGTCAAAGCCCTCACACGTGGGTGTTCAATGCCGTGACGGATCGGTTTGATCACAGGCATCACCCCTACAGCGACCAGCAGGTCTACTTTGTGACCACGACGGAAGGCGGTGCACGGATTCAGCCTGCCGCATCCCTCTCAGGCCCGGCTCTGGGCTTGAATCGATTTACCCATGTGGCCCATCATGAGCAAGAACTTCAAAACTTGGTCGGAAGCGGGCGCCAATGGTTTGGTGAACACTTTGATTATACCCTAGTGCGCCAGGTGGGCCTAGGCCTGGATGCCCTCGATGCCCAGAGTACGGCCTTGTTTCGAGCGCGTGGCGTCGGACGCTCCACCATTTCCGGGACCAAACTCGAACTCAGTAGCGCTCAAGGCCCGATCGGGTCGATGACATTTGGGACGGTCGCATCCTCTTCGGGTGCGGACTATGTGGATGAAGCTGCCCTGACGCAGGAGCAGAGTGCAGTGGCCGCTGCATGGGGCGACATCACGCTCACGTTCAACCGCGATGTAAACCCCAGTGCCGCCGCATGGCTGGACTTTGTCAATGTGCATGCGGATGCCCCATTCAAGTGGCGGCAAACATCCCAGGTGTGGCATTTTTTACCCTCGGATACGGCGGTGGTTCAGGCGAATCTGTCCCAAGTAACGGGAGGATTGGCCGCCAATGGCCAAGCTTGGAATGTGAGCAACCCGCTTCAACCTGAGCGCATAACGCCTATCGGATTTTCAGCCAATGGCTCCGCGAATTGGGGCTTGCGCTTGGACGGCATGCAGGCGCAAACGGTAGCCATTTTTGAATCGTCCGTGCCTACGCCCGCGCTACTCGGAAAGGTGCCCAACCAGAATTTGCACCAATCCGGCCCACTGGATTATGTCATCGTGGCCCCGGCCTTCTTGCTTCCTCAGGCCCAGCGCTTGGTCGACTTGCATACCTCGAGGGGATTGCGCGTCCAAGCGATTGATGTGCAAATGATTTACAACGAATTTTCGTCCGGGGTTCAAGACATTACAGCGATCAAGGATTACCTGCGTCACTTGTGGAATAGGGCGGATACTGCCACGGACCGCCCCAAGTACTTGCTCCTTTTTGGCGATGCCTCCTATGATTTCCGGGGCGTGGTGGAGCCCAATACGAACCAGGTCCCCATTTACCAGAGTTACAACAGTTTCTCCTTGTATTCCTCCTATAGCACCGACGACTTTTATGGCTTTATGGATGAGGACGAAGGCAATAACCTTCGCGCGAAAGGATTGGACCTAGGCATCGGCCGAATTCCCGTCAACACCCTCGATGAAGCCAAAGGGGTGGTCGACAAGATCATCGCTTATTCCGACCCTCAGAAATCCCTCGGAAACTGGCGGAAAAAAATCCTCTTCGTCTCGGACGATGTCGATAACGGATGGGAGGCTGTTTTGACGAGTATTCCGAACATTATTGCCGACCGGATCGATACGGCCTATCCGTTTTTGGACATCGATAAAATGTATGCGGACAGCTATGAGCAGCAATCAAGCAGTGCGAGTCAGAGCTATCCGCGCTTGCGCACAGAACTTATCCAGTCCATTAATGCGGGCAATCTGGTCACCGCCTATGTCGGCCATGGGGGTGAAGTGGGCTGGGCCAGCGAAAACATTCTCCAACTCAACGACACGAAGACTTTTTCGAATGGGGCCAAACTGCCCTTGTTCGTCACCGTGACTTGTGAGTTTAGCCGCTTAGACGACCCATTGCGCACCTCGGCCGGAGAGTTTCTTCTCCTCAACCCGGGAGGCGGAGCCATCGCCCTTCTGAGCACCACCCGCGTGGTGTACGTGGATGGTGCGGCCACGTTGAACGATTCTATTTTCCGGGTTATTTTCGAAAAGGAGGCGGGGCAATACCGCACATTTGGTCAAATTCTTCGAAGCGCAAAAAATGGGACCACCTCCGCCGACAAGCTGCGCTTTTCACTCCTGGGGGACCCAGCACTGCGATTGAATGTCCCGGAGCACCATGTGGTTCTAGATAGTATCAATACCCTGCGCTTAGATCCCACCATGGGGGCCTCAGAAAGCGATACGCTACAGGCCCTATCGAGGGTTCGGATTCGAGGCCACATAGAGGATGGGCCAACGGGCGCCATCCTGACAGATTTTCAGGGCCCCATGGATGTCATTTTGTACGACAAGAAAGTTCAGCGGAATACATTAAAAAATGATGACGAAGGACCCGTTATTTCCTTTGGGGAGTGGGCGAATGCCGCGTACCGCGGCAAGGTGCTTTCAAAAGATGGCCATTTCGCAGCGGATTGGGTGATGCCTTTGGACATTGCCCTACAGGTTGGACAGGGAAAGTTTTCCTTTTACGCCCAAGCGGATTCGATGGATGCCTCTGGGAGCGATTTCCGGGTGTGGATTGGCGGCATTGACCCGAATGCGCCCGTGGACGTGACGGGCCCCACGGTGGACGTCTTTATCGGCGATAGTTTATTTGTTTCGGGAGGCATTTCCGGCCCGGATCCGATGGGATTGGTGCATCTTTTTGACGAAAACGGCATCAATGCGGTGGGCAATGGGATTGGGCACGACCTCACCGGGGCCCTCGATGGCGATTGGAATGCGTCCTTTTCATTGAACAGCCGCTACAGCGCCAATCCAGGCACCTACCAACGCGGAGAAGCGACGTGGCCTTTTGAAGATTTGACGGATGGTCCGCACACTTTTTCGGTTCGTGCCTGGGATAGCTACAATAATGTCTCGGAAGGGAGCGTTGAATTCGTAGTGATTTCCCGCGACCAACTTCAGCTCGGCGCTATGCGCATCTATCCCAACCCCGGTACCGGTCCCTTCTATTTGGATGTGGAGCACAATGCGGAAGGGGATAGCTTGGAGGTAGAGTGGACCATTCACAGTCCAGACGGACAGCGCTTGTTTGAGGACCATTGGAGGGGTCAAGCCACCTCTGCTGTCTTGCAGGCTACCTCTTGGGATGGCACCGATGGCCATGGGCATCTTCTACCTGCGGGTTGGTACGTGGCTCGGGTCCGAGTACGCCGTCTATCGGATGGCCAAACCCTGCACGCTGCGGAACGCGTAATCCTCCTTCACTAAACCTATATTTGTGCCTCTTATGAAGCGTTTTATTCGTCCAGTACTGTTTTCGATTGCACTCGCCGCGGGAGTGGGGGCTTCGGCACAAACCACCGCGTTTGGAGATAATTTGAATGTCGTGACATCGGCCATGCCCATGCTCAACATTGGACCGGATGCCCGCATGGGTGGGATGGCCAATGCGGGCGTAGCGGCTTCGCCCGATGCCAATGCCTTGTTTTGGAATCCCGCCAAATTGGCCTTTATGGGGGCCGGTAACATGCAAGGCGGGCTATCCTATACCCCCTGGTTGCGCCGCTTGGTGCCTGACGTCGAACTCATGTTTGCCAATGTGGCGATGGGCTTGGGAGAGAGATCGGGCGTGGGTGCAAGCCTGCGGTATTTCTCTCTAGGCGATATCACTTTCCGCAACGAACAAGGCGATGAGCAGGGGACGTATCGCCCTTATGAGATGGCTTTGGATTTGGCCTATGCCCTGAAATTATCGGAAAACTGGTCGGCCGGGGTAGGTCTGCGCTATGCCTTGTCGGATTTGACCCAAGGCCAAGTCGTGGGCAGCCTCCAAACCAAACCCGGCCAGACAGTCGCGACGGATGTCTCCTTTTATTACCAAGGGGAGGAACTCAACCTGCCCGACGGCCAAAAGGGCCAATGGCTGGGAGGATTGAATATTTCAAACATCGGCGCCAAAGTGAAGTACACCGAGTCCGGCGATGCGGACTTCATTCCGACCAATTTGAAGGCGGGCGTCGGCTTCAATTGGATCTTGGATCGATACAACCGCGTGGTGGTGCTGTTTGATGTCAACAAACTACTGGTTCCGACCCAGCCCGTGCGCGACTTGCTCGACGTCGACGGGGATGGGGATCGCTATGAAATTATTGCGGGCAAGGACGACAACGTTCCAGTCATTCAAGGCATCCTGCAAAGCTGGGATCCCTCTGCCAAACCGGATGGAACGCGAGAACTCATGCGTGAATTCATGTACAACGCCGGCGTAGAATATTGGTATGACAACAAATTCGCCGTTCGTGGGGGCTACCAGCACGAGGACGCCTTGAAAGGCAACCGCCGCTTCTTCACGATGGGATTTGGGCTGCGGTACAGCTTGCTGGGCTTGGATTTTGCCTATCTCTTCCCGGCGGACCAAACGGTTCGTTCTCCCTTGGAGAATACCATTCGTTTCAGCGCTCTGATCGACTTAAATCAGATTTTAGACTAAGATCCTTAGTGTAAAAATTACCCTAGCGCCTATGTTCGGGCGCTACGCACTATTTTTGACCCCGCTTAAACGCGCATCATGGCAAAGAAAAAATTGACCAAAGAAGTCTACCTAAAGTGGTTTGAGGACATGCTCTTCTGGCGCAAGTTTGAAGACATGGCTGCGGCCTTATATATCCAACAAAAAATTCGAGGGTTTCTTCACCTGTATAACGGTCAAGAGGCGGTTCTGGCGGGGGCCTTGTTGGCGATGGAACCTGGCGACAAAATGATTACGGCCTACCGGAATCACGTGCAGCCCATTGGCCTGGGAGTGGATCCGCGTCGCATCATGGCCGAATTGATGGGTAAAGTGACAGGAACTTCACGAGGCAAGGGCGGCTCCATGCATATGTTCTCCAAGGAACACCATTTCTATGGCGGTCATGGCATCGTGGGCGGCCAAATCCCCTTGGGGGCAGGCTTGGCGTTTGCGGACAAGTACAAGGGTGACAACCATGTGACGATGACCTACATGGGAGATGGAGCGGTTCGTCAAGGATCCCTGCACGAGACCTTCAACCTGGCCATGCTGTGGAATCTTCCCGTCGTCTTTGTCTGCGAAAACAATGGGTACGCCATGGGCACGAGTGTGGAGCGCACGGCGAACCACACCGAAATTTGGAAATTGGGCTTGGGCTATGAAATGCCTTGCCAAGCGGTGGACGGCATGGATCCCGCAGTGGTGTACGAAGCCATGCAAGAAGCGATTGACCGAGCCCGAAATGGCGGAGGACCCACCTTCTTGGAAATTCGCACCTATCGCTACAAAGGACACTCCATGTCGGATGCCCAGCATTACCGCACCAAAGACGAGGTGGCAGAGTACCAGAAAGTCGACCCCATTCTCATCGCACGCAACGTCTTATCCAAGAAAAAATGGGCGACAGAAAAAGATTTTGAAGAGATTGAGACGCGCGTCAAAGCGCTTGTCGCCGAATGCGTCCAGTTTGGAGAGGAATCTCCCTTCCCGGAGGCGCATGAACTTTGGCAAGACATCTACGTTCAATCAGATTATCCATTCATCAAGGAATAAGTCATGGCAATCGTAATCAATATGCCCCGCTTGAGCGACACGATGACCGAAGGGGNNAAGGGGTCGTGGCGAAGTGGCACGTGAAAGTCGGTGACGCAATTACCGAGGGAAAGTTGTTGGCCGAAATTGAAACGGACAAAGCAACCATGGACTTTGAGGCCTTTCCGGGTCAAGAAGGCACCCTACTTCACATCGGGGTGGGCGAAGGGGAGGCCTCTCCGGTCGATACCATCTTGGCCGTGATTGGTGCCAAAGGCGAAGATATCTCCGC
>DNWN01000170.1 GCA_003507115.1 Cryomorphaceae bacterium
CATGCGTGTCAAGCAAGCCTTGTCTGATATTCGTTACGGACGAGCCACAGACACCCACGGGTGGATGACGAAGATCTAAGCACCTAACTGCTTTTGAATCAATTCATCGACCGCCTGGCAAAGGGCTAGGGGGTCTTGAACGCGCCATGCGGAATATCGATACCGCTCCCCTGCCCACACATAAGGGGTCAGCCGAACCGCCCGCAAATCCTGTAACACTTGGTCGCGCGCGTTGAGAAATACGATCCAACCTGCTTCACAGTCCTCAGCCCATTCCGCATAATAATCCTCTTCACCTCCGTGAAAGTTGAGAAGGTTATCCGCCAAGAGAAGAAACTTCTGAATGCCTTGAAGAATCATGGGGTCAGCTAGGCGTCGCTTCACCTCCATCACATCGTTATGAACCACATCATTCCATTCGCCCAGGAGTTCTACAATGGCAAAGCCTTGGTCGTAGTCGGCGAAGAGCAGTTTCACGTACAGCGTTTCACATCCAATACTGTCCCATTCCGGATGAATGACAAAATCATACATGCGGTGATATCCCTCGCGCTCAGGGGCTCCCTGATCCATGTAGAAGGGACTCCGTGGGTCATTCGTCGCTCGGTAGCGGCTTTCCCAGCTCTGATGTGGTTTTAAATCGTGCATACGGTGAACTGTAAAGCAAAAATGCGGTTCTTTTGTGGATGATGCACACATTTTTAATCACCGGAGGCACCGGACTTGTTGGCCAAGCGTTAACCGCTGAACTCGAGGGCTTAGGGCATCATGTCCGGCACCTTTCCACACGTCGGACTTCCGCTCCCCATCGATTTTACTGGAACCCGCAAGAAGGGCACATGGACGTGAGTGCTCTCGCGGGTGTTACCTGCATCATCCACTTGGCCGGGGCCAATGTGGCGGAGCGCTGGACGAATCGCCATAAGCATGCCATATTGAACAGCCGGGTTCAAAGCACGCAGACCTTGTATAAGGCCATCGAAGCGCTTCCCAAAGAAGACCGACCCAACTCGCTCATAAGTGCCTCGGCGGTGGGTATTTACCCCAATCACCCCGATAAAGTCTACTCCGAGTCAGACGGATCGCCCGAAGGTTTTTTAGGTTCGGTGGTGGCCCGTTGGGAAGAGGAGGTCGACCGGTTTTCCGCCCTCGGTCTGCGCGTTGCGAAAGTGCGTATTGGTCTTGTTCTCGGTGCCGAAGGGGGTGTGCTTAAAACCCTTCTTCCCCTGTTCCGACTGGGTTTGGGATCAGCTCTAGGAAATGGACGCCATTGGATGCCGTGGATTCATGTAGAGGATTTAGCGCGCCAATTTGCCCACCTAGCCATCCATGCCGAGTTAGACGGCATTTGGAACGGCGTGGGGCCCGAGTCCATTCAGAATCGCGCCTTTTCCAAAACCTTAGCGCGAGTCCTCCGACGACCCTTCTTCTTGCCGGCCGTTCCGGCGTGGGTCCTACATATGGTCCTGGGCGAAATGGCCCAAGTTGGCCTCATGAGTACGCGGTGCTCCGCCCAGAAATGGGTGGATCAGGGCTTTGAATTCCGCCACCCCACCCTCGAGGAGGCGCTCACTGACGCCACCCAGTCGCGCCCATAAAAAAAGCCCCGGCTTGCGCCGAGGCTTTCACCCAATCAAATGAAGGGAGATTAGAGCTTCGCGTTGATAGTCAACGTGATACCCAAATCATCCGCAATCAATTTGTCCTTCGCCAGGTCAACGATGCTCGATGAAGCGTACATCACCTCCCACAATTTGCGGTCGATGTTGAACTGAGGGGCCGTCAATACCAACGTAGAGTCTGTGGCCGTCACGTTCGCAGGGAACTGGATGTTGTTGGTCACACCGCGCAAGGTCAAGTTGCCCGAAACCAACGCGTTATTTTCCCCTTCTTGAGCTTCTACGCCCGTGATTTCAAACGTAGCCACCGCAAAGCTGTCTACCGCAAAGAAGTCGGCACTCTTCAAGTGGCCCACCAAGTAGTCTTTCTTCTCTTGGGGAAGCGCTTCGTCCGTGCAAACGATGCTGTTCATGTCCAAGGCGAAGTTACCTGACACCAAAGCGCCGTTCTCAACGCCCACCATACCTTCTATGATGGCCAACGTACCAGCATGTCCGTAGTTCTCCACAAAAGGCTTGTGGCCATACCATTCCAACGACGAGGTGGTGACGTCAACTACCAAGGCAATTCCGCCTTCTGAACCATCTTGAGCTTCCGTAGCATCCACGGTCTCAGGACCACAGGCCACCAAAGAAGCGACCGCAGCCAATGCGAGCAATGTGTGTTTCATTTTTTATGTTTAAACATGTTTATAGAGTGGCGCAAAGGTGCACAATAAAAAACATGTTCAACCAATTATCTGAAATTGTTTTTGAATGGCCAACGGAGATTTTAGCACATCGTACTTTTGCGTCATGCATTATCGAGAACAATATCGAGTACCCCCAGCCTTTTTATTGGTCATAGGTATCAGTGCAATAACGACTGTTACCATACTTCTAGCCGTGGGTTGGAGCGATTTATGGGCCTTTCTCAACGGCAAGCCCACGGAAGAAGGCGCCACATTATTCTGGGTATTTATTGGAATTCTTGCCTTAGAAGCTCTCGTGGCCTGGATGATCTCTTCTTGGTGCCATGTTGAAATGGATGCCCAAGGATTCCGAATTAAATATCCCCCCATCATCCTACGATGGAAATCGCGGCCTTGGAGCCAGGTGACCCAAATTACGATCACCCAAATCAGTCCTATTGGGGACCTAGGAGGGTGGGGCTTGCGCATTGGATCTGTTGGACCTTTCCGACGCGCCCACGTTTATGCTTTTGAAGAAGGTACCTACGCTCTATTTACGCTCCAATCGGGCCGAACCGTTGGAATGAACATTCAACGAACCGCGGATTTCCGCGTTTTTCTGGAAACCATGGTTCCGGGTATTCCCGTGCTAGACTCGGGGCAGAGGTTAGGCTGACTCCCCGGCAAGCCCTTCCTCACCAAAAAATTGTTTTTCGTACAAATTGGCATAGACCCCTCCTGCTGCGAGCAATTCTTCATGCCCCCCTTGCTCCACCACTTGTCCCTTATCCAAAACCACAATGCGGTTTGCTTTCAGAATCGTGGCAAGTCGGTGCGCTACAACCAGAGATGTCCGCCCTTCCGTTAGCTTCACCGTCGCCTGCTGTATCCATGCTTCGGCTTGCGAATCAATACTTGATGTCGCTTCATCCAAAATGAGCAACGAGGGATCCCGCAAGTACGCGCGCAAGAAGGCGAGCAGCTGGCGTTGTCCCGTACTGAGCATGCCCCCACGCTCCTTCACATCATAATCCAATCCCCCGGGAAGCCCCCGCAAGAATTCATCAATGCCCATCGCCTCCGCCGCCGACCAAATCAGGGAGTCGGGAATATCCCGGTAAACGGTCACATTGTTGCGCACACTATCGGAAAAGAGAAAAACATCTTGTTGCACGAGCGCCACATGCCGACGAAGTGAGTTTATCTGCCAGTCACGCAAGCGCACACCGTCCAATCGGATTTCCCCTTCTTCCACCAAATAGTAGCCAAGCAATAGATGGACTAAGGTGCTCTTACCCGAACCCGTCGCCCCGACCAGAGCCCACGTCTCCCCCGCCGGGATATCCAAGTGAATGCCGCGCAAAATGGGCTCGTCGGGGAGATAGGAAAAGTGGACGCCCCGGAATTCGACATGACCTTTCACGGTTTCCGCGACATGGCTCCCCGAAGGCTCCCGGTCGGCCTCGTTGGCTATGAGTTTTAAAACCCGATCACTGGCCACCATTCCCATCTGCAGGGTATTAAATCGGTCTGCTAATTGGCGCAGAGGACGGTACAACAGGTTGATAAATAAGATTAATGCCGTCAAATCCCCAATACTGATGGCCGCTCCTGCTGCGGCCGCCACTCCCCCATACCAAATGGCCAGGCCGATACTCACGGCCGATAGCATTTCGATGATGGGAAAGAACAAGCTGAAATACCAGATACTTCGAATATTCGCATCCTTGTGCTTGGTATTGATGGCCGCAAAGCGTTGATGTTCGACCCTTTCACGAGTAAAGAGTTGGACAATCATCATACCCGTGATTCGTTCTTGAACAAAGGCATTCAGCGCTGCTACTTGGTTGCGCACGTCGGTAAACGCTGACTTAATGCTGCGTTGAAACCAGCGGGTGGCGACGTAGAGCAGAGGAATTACACTCAAACTAATGGCGACCAAGGCGGGATCAAAAAGGAAAAACATCACGCCAACCATCACCACAATCTTGAAGAGATCTCCAAAAATGACCAGCAAGCCATCGGAAAATATATCGGCCATGGTTTCGACATCACTCACTGTTCGAGTCACCAAAGTGCCCACAGGAGTCTTGTCAAAAAAGGGCATTTTAAAATGTAGCAGTTTGCCAAAGAGCTTGATTCGGATATCCTTAATGACCCGTTGACCTAGGTCATTGGTGGCATAGATGAAGGCAAATTGGCCCAGCGCTTCCAAGACCAGGGCGCCCGCGAGCCACATCATGGCATGATACAGGGCTTGCCAGTCCGCCGAAACGACGGCGTAGTCTACGCCGTCCCGGACTAAAATGGGACGCGCCGTACTCAAAATCCCCAAGAAAACAGATAAACCTGCGGCGAGTGTGGTTTGCCAACGGTACGGACGGACGTACTTCAGCACCTGGCGCAAAACGTTCCAGTCAAAGGCCTTTCCGGCAATTGTGGGCTTAGAAGGGGGCGTTTTCGCGCTCATCAAAAGGAGAATTTGGATAGGTGACGCCCGCAAAAGTTAATCCGTGAGCCGGGGCTGAATCGCCCGAATCGGGCCGTTCCCCGCCCTGGAGGAGGGATTCCCACGATGCCCAGGAACGTTTGTCAAGGGCGTATTCTACCATGGTCCCGACCAAGGACCGGACCATGTTGCGTAAAAATCGATTGGCTCTGACTTCAAAGACCCATGCTTCCCCTTGATCGATCCAGCGGGCATGCTGCATGGTGCATAGGGTCGTGCCGGTATGGCTACCCAAACGGGCAAAGGCGGAGAATTCTTCCGTGGTAAACAGGGAGGAGGCGGCTTGGTGCAAGCGGTCCAAATCCATGGGGCGCTGATAGTACCACGCTGTATCGGTGTCAAACACCAATTTTTCGCGTTGCAAGACATAGCGGTACGAACGCGATGTTGCGGCAAATCGCGCATGAAAATCGGCGGCCACGCCCTGGATTTCAAATACGGCAATTCGCGGGGGTAAAAATCGATTCAATCGGTAAGCCAGGTCCACGGTATCCAGGCCCTCGGGCCCTTCAAAATGCGCCACGTAGTTCGCGGCATGCACCCCGGTATCCGTCCGACCCGCCCCGACTACGATGATGGGTTGCCGAAGCAATGAGCTCAGGGCCACTTCCAATTCCCCCTGCACCGTCTTCTGGTTTGGCTGAATTTGCCAGCCACTGTATGGTGCGCCATGGTAGGCCAAGCGCATCGCGTACGTAGATATTCCCGAAGTTTGCATGAATGAACGCCAAAGGTACAGCGCAGCGCATCCTTTTATTGTCCGACACCCATGGACATATGGATGAGTCGATTCGAAAACATGCACGGGCCGTCGATGAAATTTGGCATGCGGGGGACATTGGTTCCTTAGCCGTGCTCGACGACCTCCGGACCTGCGGCCCTGTCGTGGCGGTTTATGGCAATATTGATGACGGACTGATGCGGCGTGAAACTCCCAAGGATGTCCATACCTCCCGTGGCCAAACCCGATTTTGGATGACCCACATTGGCGGGGTGCCAGGACGTTTGCCCCAAGCCATCCGGGCGGGCATGGATGCCCATCGCCCCAACATCTTCATTTGCGGCCATTCTCACATTTTGCGCGTAGGCCACGACCCTTCTGGAGTTTTATGTCTCAATCCCGGTGCGGCCGGTCATCATGGATTTCATCACATGCGCACCATGCTGCGCTTTGACCTTGGTACGCAGGGTATCGAAAATCTCGTGGTCATTGAATTGGGTAAGCGTGGCGCTCTGAAGGCCGAGGGGGAACTTATTTCCTGAATCGGTCGGCCGACTGAACTTTTTTCTCATCTGCTTGAATAGCTCGATTCGCCAACGCCACAAAGATGACCGCCAACAAAGGGGCCGCCAATGGAAGAAATCCCTCTTTGGGTAACGTGCCTGCTTCCACACCGTAGGTTCCGTACAGCAGCCACCCTTCCAACACAAATGCGACCATGACGACGACCCGATTCACCATGAATTGGCGCTTTCGGTGCTTGTAGTAGGTCACATTGGCCAAAAGGAGTGCGACTCCCAGTCCAGCAAGTAATGCCTGAGCATTATTCGAATTGTCGTAACCGACTATAAAAAACATCACAGCCCCTAGGGCCATGTAGAGAGTTTGGATTCTTTGCCACATACAGCCCGCAATTTCCGAATTTTTTGTACTATTGTAGCGTTCCTCGGTGCAAAATCGCACCCACCCCTATCCACTTCTACGTTTAGATTCTCTTTTTTACGATCATTTTTCGTCTTTTTTATGGCTAATTCCCCCAATATCACGGAATTAAAACTCCCCGAACTGAAAGCTATGGGTGAGTCCCTCGGGATTCCCAAGGCCCGTTACATGCGCAAACCTGAACTTTTACAGGCCATTGCCTCCGTTGGAGAGACTACGCTCCCTGCCTCTAATTTGAATACCGAACAAACGGATACGACTCGCCCAACAGAGCGACGTCGTGGGCGTCCAGCAAAAATGCCTTCAGAATCCCCTGAAAGGGTTTTGGATAGCGAAGAGACCCCTCCTAACCAGCGCATCGATCGGGGTTCGCGCCCGGATCGAGGAGAGCGAAGTGATCGCCAAGACCGCCCGGAACGTGGCGAGCGCGGCCCCCGAGCAGAACGACCTGATCGCCCAGACCGCCCAGAACAAGGCGAGCGCGGCCCCCGAGCAGAACGACCTGATCGCCCAGACCGAGGACCACGCGAAGACCG
>DNWN01000096.1 GCA_003507115.1 Cryomorphaceae bacterium
TCCCAAATGGATTTTTTCCCTTTTAACTTTTGCATGTTGTAGCTCCCGCCCTCGACGCAACGCTGGTATCGAAGAGTGGAAATAATCATGATTTAAATGTAGCAAGACCCCCATGATCAGAGATTCCCGTTTCTGGAAAAGTTGTCAACAAGGGCAGGTGATTTTTCCCTGAAAAAAGGGCGTCCCGGGGCAAATCGCTACCTTTATCCAGCCGGAAAACGCACCTATGATACATCTCAAACCGGAGGATCTCTCCATCCCTGACCTGCAACGCACGCTTCAATTTGCCGTGGGACCCCGACCCATTGCGCTGGCGTCCACCATCGACCGCGATGGGCGCGTCAATTTGAGCCCGTTCAGTTTTTTTAACGTCTTTAGCACCAATCCGCCCATTCTCATTTTTTCTCCCGCGAATCGCGGACGCGATGGCAGCACGAAGGATACCCTGAACAATGTCCTGGCAGTTCCAGAAGTGGTCATCCACAGCGTGAGCCATGCCATGGTGGAACAAACAAGTTTGTCCAGCACAGAGTACGCCACGGGCGTCAATGAATTCATAAAAGCTGGATTCACCTCCGTGGAAAGCACCCTTGTCCACCCTCCTCGCGTCGCTGAAGCCCCCGTGGCCATGGAATGCGAAGTCATCGAGGTGAAAGCCTTGGGCGATGGCCCGGGAGCGGGCAACTTGGTGATTTGTGAGGTGAAACTCATTCATATTCATGAGCGCGTACTCGACGAAGAGGGCCGCCTAGACCAGGATGAGCTTGACTTAGTGGGTCGCCTGGGCGGCGATTGGTATGTGCGCGCCAATGGCGATGCCCTGTTTGAAGTGGAAAAACCCTTGGCAACGAAGGGCATTGGCGTAGACGCCTTGCCTCCCTCTATCCGAACTTCCACCATTCTCTCCGGAAATGACCTCGGACGCTTGGGCAATGTCGAAATGACCCCCAGCGAGGAGGAAGTGGCCGAATTCGCTACCCACCGCCGCATTCGGGAAATTTTCAACCAGACCGCGGACCGCATCGAACGACGGGAAATGCTGCACCACTATGCCAAGGAGGCCCTCGAAGCCGGCAAAGTGAAAAAAGCCTGGAAAATTCTTCTCACGGACCGGCTCAATGCTCCCAAAGGAAGCGCTAATTTGTAATCTCAATTCTTCTTTCAATATCTACGCATGGAAATCACAGGCACTGTAAAAAAAATCATGGAGGCTCAACAAGTAAGCCCCACCTTCCGCAAGCGCGAACTGGTCGTTCAAACGGATGAACAATACCCTCAACCTATTTTGGTGGAATTCACCCAAGACCGCGCTGACCTACTAAATCGTGTGCAGGAAGGTCAGAAAGTCACGGTATCCATCAACATCCGCGGACGCGAGTGGACCTCCCGCGAAGGCGAAACCCGATATTATGTCTCGATTCAAGGATGGCGCATTCAAAATGCCGATGCTCCCGCAGCCCCTGCCAACAACGGCCCCACGTATGGAGGCGGCGCACCCGTGGCCCAAGCTCCGGCGGCTCCCAATACGAACGCGTTTGAAGGCGACGACGACGATTTGCCCTTCTGAGGAAGATCGACTCGACCTGGCACAGAAAATCCGGCGCTCTTCGCGCCGGATTTTTTATATCTACACGTCGCGCTTAACTGCGAACATCCAAGACATCCCGGAGGGCCGTACCCAGGGACATAAAGGCCAAGACCAGGCTGGCCAGCGCCAATCCAGGAATCAAGGCCAGATGTGCCCGACCTGTGAGGAGGTAGGCGTAGTGGTCTTTGATCATCCCTCCCCATGAGGGCATAGGCGGCTGTGCCCCAATCCCTAAAAAGCTCAATCCAGACTCCAGGAGAATGGCTGAGGCAAATTGGCTTGCCGCCAAGACGATGAGCGCTGGTACGACCTGGGGGAGGATATGACGCCAAAGGATTCGGCCCGGGGAGTAGCCCAGGACCTCCGCGGCTTGAACAAATTCGGCCTGCTTGATCGACAGCACTTGACCTCGAACCAAGCGCGCCACTTCCACCCAGGCGGTTAATCCCACCGCGATGAAAACTTGCCAAAAGCCCTTCCCCAGGACGAAACTGAGGGCAATCACCATCAAAAAGGTCGGGATGCTCCAAAATATCTGAATGACCGTCTGAAGGACACGATCCAGGGCCCCGCCATAGTAGCCCGCTAAGGCCCCTAAGGGTAGCCCCAAAAGCAGGGCAATACAGACCGAAATCAACCCGACACTCAAGGAAATGCGTCCACCGAGGATCAAGCGGCTCCAGAGGTCCCGACCGTAGCGGTCGGTGCCCAGCCACATTCGAATCTCCTGGGTCTCACTTGGCACCCAGGTCGGGGCTCCAGCATCGCCTAGCAGCCACCAGTGAAGAGGTCTCGCCTGTAGGCGTGGCGCCTCTTCCAAGGGCAGGCTCGCGCCGATGGGCTGCGCGGCATAGGCCAAATTCATCCGGTTCGCATCTGGACTGGTATCGGTAGCCAACACATAGCCCCCCAAGGCCATGACCAGCCAGAATCCCATGATCACAAGTCCCCAACGGCCCAGGCCATGCTGCCATAGACGGCGGAGCACGGAGGCAGGGGGACGGGTTTCCATCATAATCTGTTTATCGGGGCATTTCGCCCACAATTCGGTATGCTTCGCCCAAGTACATATCCGTGGACAAGCCTTTGAACCAGCGGGTGTATTCGGTCACCTTGCCGCTATCGAGGGTCGACTCTTGGCCCGGGAAGGCATACGCGATGGGAAGGACCTCCGTGGACTTGAGTAAGTCATCAAAGGCCTCGGCCTCCGTTTCCGCGGCCTCTTCTCGAGCGAAATAGGCCGTGTAATGCAGGGGAACAAGGGTTTGGTCCTGTTGGGACTTCAACCACAGCGCATACTCGGAGATTCGAGCAAATTCTGGATTCTCCGCAATGCGCTTCTGGGCCGTCTTCAGGTAGGGCTTGGGCTCTTTGGGCTCAAACTGAACCGCCGGCTCCACATAATCCACCGCCAAGGGATAGTCCAACTCGCGTTCGCCATAGGGTATCTCTTGGTAGGGATGCGGCAGGACGACGTCGCTTTCCACCCCTTGCAACTGGGTGGTGCCTCCGGTAATGCGGTAGTATTTCTGAATCGTGAGCTTGAGCGCGCCCAGCGGCTTATCTCCATAAAACGGTCCGGCCGCCCGGTCGAGATCGAGCATGTTCTGGACCGTGCCCTTGCCGAATGTTTGGCGCGTTCCTACGATGATGGCCTTGTCGTAGTCTTGCAGCGCGGCGGCTACGATCTCGGAGGCCGAAGCGGTTCCTTCATTAACCATCACCAGGAGCGGGCCATCCCACACGGCACCCCCGGCGCGATCGTCGTAGGAGCGCACGCGCTGACCACTTGTTTTGACCTGAACCACGGGGCCCTTGTCAAAGAACAGGCCGGCGATATCCACCGCGGCCGGCAAAGAGCCTCCGCCGTTGCCCCGCAAATCAAAAATGAGGCGTTCCACCCCTTGTGCTTTGAGGATTTCAATCTCCTTTTTGACATCGTCGGCACAATTGCGGTTGTTGTCGTCGTAAAAGTCGACGTAGAATTTCGGCAGGCGGATGTAGCCCGTTTTGCCGTCCACTCCCAAGCGGGCCGAGCGGGCAAAGGTGGCTTCGATCTCGACGATGTCGCGGATGATGGGAATAACCTTTTCGGTGCCGTCCTTCTTCCGAACGGTGAGACGCACTTCCGTGCCCTTCTTCCCCCGAACCTTGGTCACCACCTTGTTTGTGCTCATGCCCACGATGTCCTCGGGTTCGGCCGAACCTTGGGCCACCTTGATGATTTTGTCGCCCACTTCNNGAAGCGCCAATGCCTTCGAGCTGCCCGGTCATTTCAATTTCGAAGTTTTCCTGTTGGCGAGGAGGGAAGTACTGGGTGTGGGGGTCCAACACGCCGGTATAGGCATTCATGTAGAGTCCAAACCAGTCAGAACGCTCCATGTCCGACATGCTGCTGAACCACTCATCGTGGATTTCCATTTCTTTTTCACGCGCCTTCTTCTCTTCCTCGGCAAATCCCGGGTCGCCGAGGGTGAATTTGGCCTGACCGGCCGAATCCGCCGCCAGGGATCGATCGTAGAGACGCATCAAGACCCGGTAGGTCAAGTAATCGGTCCAGTAGGCCCGCATGCCCGCATCGTCTGCGGCATATCCCCGCTTCTCGGCATCGGTCTCAAAGCTGCGGTTGGAGGCAAAGTCAAGGGGCTGGGCCAAGATTTCTTGGTAGAGCTCCTGCGATTGGGCAAAGCGCTTCTGCCAGATGGTTTGACTCAAGTTAAAGAAGGTCAAATCGGCGTTCTTCAGCGCATCGTCCAATTGGTTTTGGTAGGCCCGCATTTGGTCCATGTCCGACTGCTGCAAAAAACGTTTTTCGGCATCCAAGGACTCGAGGAAGAAGTCCATCACCTCTTGGGAGAAGGCGTCGTCGATGGGCTTGGGCTGGTAGTGCACTCCGGCCAAGGCGTCGTGCACGAGCAGCATCACCACTTTTTCTTGATCGTCCGATGGGGCTTTCCACGAGAAGCCTGCCGCCAACGCTGCGATGAGTACCAACGCGGGCAGGGTGTACTTGAGGTTCTTTTTCATGAATAGGATGCGTATCAAAGCGAGCATGCGCCGAAAGTACATAAATCATGCCCCGAATTCAGGTCTTGGCATGGCATTTGTCCCCCATGGGGCTAAACATGCAGCCCCCTCCGGGGTTATGGGGTTACAAGTTATGCGCCAAATCACATTTATCCTCGCCCTTTGGGCCTTTTTTCAGCCTGCCTGGGGACAGACGGCTACCTTGAGTGGCACCGTATCGGAAGCGGGCACCGGGGAATCCGTTCCTTCCGCCATGGTGCTGGTGCAATCATCCTCGAAAACCTGGACTGCCACGACGAACCCCTACGGCTTCTACAGTTTGTCCGTACCCTCCGGAAAGGGCTATACCCTCGTCGTCTCGATGATCGGCTATGCCCCCTTTACCCTCAATTTGGGTGCCGTGAGCACCAACCGAAAAGTAGACGTGGCCCTCCGGGAGGAAGCTACCCTACTCGGAGAGGTCGAAGTGGTATCCGAACGCCTCAATAGCAATGTGACCACGACCGAAATGAGCGTGAGTTCCTTGACTGCCAAGGAAATCAAGAAGGTCCCGCAGCTCTTAGGCGAAACCGACATCATCCGAACTCTGACGCTGCTTCCCGGCGTATCAACGGTGGGTGAAGGAGCGAGCGGGTTCAATGTGCGTGGCGGCAATGCCGACCAGAACCTCATCCTCCTCGACGAAGCGCCGGTGTCTAATTCCTCCCATCTCTTTGGCTTCTTCAGCATCTTCAATGCGGACGCGGTCAAAGATGTCAAGCTCTACAAGGGGGGCATGCCCGCCAATTACGGGGGGCGCCTGTCTTCGGTTCTCGATGTACGTCAAAAGGAAGGCAATGCCCAAAA
>DNWN01000032.1 GCA_003507115.1 Cryomorphaceae bacterium
CCCAAGGAGCACGCCGAGGTAGCCCGAAACCAAGTTCCAGGCAGATTGACGCTGCACTATGCCCATGGACGGAGGTCTAAGTCCGGGAAGGCGGATTGCAGGGCGGCCACACTCGGTGCATAGTCCGCTTTCAAGGCCGCCGTGATGGCAGCATCGCCCGGGTCTTTTCGGGGCATCTTCCCCGCATTGAGTTTGAGGTAGAGCGGCAGCAAGGCCTCTTGAATACGGTGGGGAACATAGCGCTGCAAGGCGAGCCCCGCACGGTGTAGTCCTTTGCTCTTGATGGCCACGGTTTCATTGTGCTGCACAAAGTCATAGCGGTCATAAAACTGTGGGTCGAGACCGAGGAAACGGGCCATGTCCTGGAGCGTCTGCCTTGGGTTTTGGACCAAGGCTTCAAACGTGCTCACATGAATGCGGTCAGGTCCCAAGGCCCGCAGCCATCCTTCGAGGTAATGGTGGTAGTCGCCGTGCAAACGGAGCTCCTCTCGGGCCGAATACGTCGCCCAATCCTCTTGAATGCGCTTTGTGCGAAATCGTTCAAAGCGGTATTGACTGTAGAGTCGTGCACTGGGTTCACGCAGAACGAAGAGCACTTTGGGCTGGGATGCCAGTCCAGGAATATGGGCAAGCGCCTTTTCGTAGTAGATGTAGGGCGCCGTGGCCTCCAGTCGGATCGCTGCATGGGTGCATTTCTCAAAATAGCGACCATAGGCCGTCAAGTCATGCTCGAGGATATTCGCCTCTCGGTTAAAGCGGTTCACATCATCGGCAAAAAAGAAGGTTTCCTTCACGGGAGAGGGGCAAACCCCCGGATGGGCTGAGAGCCAAAAGTATAAAGAGCTCGTCCCACACTTGGGGGCCCCAGCCACAATGGCGTTCGGAAGGCGATTTGGCTCCATATTTGGCCCAAAGTAACGATGATTTGTTCGTAACATTGCCCTTTCGCAACAATATCACTCCCATGATGGACCTTTTTAAAAAGCATCTCTTCGCTTGGATCCTTCCTAGCTTGATTTTACTCGCCACCACGGCGGTCTACTTTGCCCCTGTCGTCTTTGGAGACAAGCAAATTGCCCAAGACGATATTCTCATGGGCCTGGCCAAGGGCCGGGAAATTGTCGAATTCCGTGCCGCGCAGGGCGAAGAACCTCTTTGGACCAATGCCATGTTCAGCGGCATGCCCACCTTCCAAATCGCGACGGACTACCCCAACAACGGGTTGAGCTACGTCCAAGGTCTCCTTTCCACCCTATTGATTGAAAAGTCGGGCATCTACATCATCGTCTCCCTGATGATTGGCTTTTTTGCCCTTCTGCGAACTGAAGGCGTGCGCATGCCACTGGCCGTGGTCGGAGCCTTGGCCTTTGGCTTTAGTGCGTTCTTCATCATTTCTTTGGGCGCGGGGCACAACGCCAAAGTGCGCACCGCGGCCTACATGGCCCCCTTGCTGATGGGCGTGTTGCTCACCCTGCGCGGTCGCCTATGGTTGGGTTTTGCCCTAACGGCCTTGTTTACCGGTTTGAGCATTCATGCCAACCACTTCCAGGTGACCTATTACACCGCCATTCCCGTTCTGGCCATGATTGTGGCCTTTGCCGTGGCGGCCCTGCGTTCGGGTGAAATGGGCGCTTGGGTGAAGCGCACGGCCCTCCTCGCTGTAGCGGCCTTGATCGGCATGGGACCCAATGCGGGCAACCTTTGGTCCAGCTATGCCTATACCCAGGAATCCATGCGGGGCGGTCATTCGGCCCTCACCGAGACCGACGGCGAGGAGAGCCAAGGTTTGGATTTTGACTACGCCATGAGTTGGTCCTACGGCGTGGGCGAAACCGTCAACCTCTTCGTCCCCAACGCCACAGGCGGCGGCTCCAAGCAGTCCTACGAAGGAACCCAGACGGTCGACTTCCTGACACAGAATTTCCAAGGTCAAGGCATGGGCAAGGCGCAAGCAGAGCGCACAGCCAACCAGTATGCAGGCCAGATTCTCTATTCCGGAGACCAGTCGATGGTGAACGGCGCCTATTACATTGGGGCGATTGTCTTCTTCCTCTTCATCCTCGGCTTGTTCCTTGTCCGCGGCCCCTTGCTCTGGGGTTCAATCGGGGCATTGGCGGTGGCCTTGTTGATGGCATGGGGCAAGAATGCAGCATGGTTCAACGAATTCCTCTTCCAGCATTTGCCGCTCTACAACAAGTTTCGCGTACCGAGTATGTCGTTGGTCGTGGCCTTTGTTGTGCTGCCGTTGATTGGTTTTAAAGGGCTCGAACTCCTGCTCCAAAAAGAGCGCGAAGATGCCACCAAAACCCTTCTTCGTGCCGTCTACATTGTGGGCGGCTTGGCCGCTGTGTTATGGATGCTAGGAAGCAGTTTGTTGGGAGTCGATGGCGCCAACGATGCGATGTGGACCCAACAGGGCCTCAACCTGGACATGATTCTGGATGACCGGAAAGCGCTACTTCGCAGTTCTGCCCTCCGCAGCTTGGTCTTTGTTGTGTTGGCCGCCGCGGCAATTTGGTTGCACATCACCCGCAAGATCAAAATGGAATACCTGGCGGTTGCGCTTGGACTCCTTGTGTTGGTCGACCTCTGGGGCTTTGACAAGGATCAATTGGGCGAAGACGAT
>DNWN01000018.1 GCA_003507115.1 Cryomorphaceae bacterium
ACCATTCAAAAATTTGATCCCTACATCAACATTGATCCAGGGACCCTCAATCCCTACGAACACGGGGAATGCTACGTGACGGATGACGGAGCGGAAACGGATTTGGACTTGGGACACTACGAGCGCTTCCTCAACCGTCCCACCTCGCAAGCCAATAACGTTACGACGGGCCGCATCTACCAGCACGTCATTGATCAAGAGCGTCGAGGGGATTACCTCGGCAAGACCGTACAGGTCATTCCACACATCACGGACGAAATCAAGCGCCGCATGCAACTGCTGGGCGAGAGTGGAGAATATGAAATTGTAATCACCGAAATTGGCGGTACGGTCGGCGATATTGAGGCCTTGCCCTATATCGAGTCGGTCCGTCAGCTCCGTTGGGAGCTCGGCCGAAATTGCGTGAGTATCCATTTGACGCTGGTGCCTTTCTTAAGCGCTACGGGTGAATTGAAGACCAAGCCTACCCAGCATTCGGTCAAGATGCTTCAGGAAAGTGGAGTTCAGCCCGACGTGTTGGTCTGTCGTTCAGAGTTTCCATTGGGTGAAGACATCAAGCGCAAATTGGCTCTCTTTTGCAACGTAACACCTGATGCAGTGATAGAATCCTTGGATGCGAAGACCATCTACGAGGTTCCGCAACTGCTGCTGGCCCAAAATATGGACGAAGTCGTTCTGAAAAAATTGGACCTCCCCGTGGTGGGGCGACCGGACATGACCCGTTGGTCAGACTTCATGGACCGATTGCAGTCGCCCGCAACGGAGGTCGAAATTGGTTTGATCGGCAAGTATGTCGAGCTCAAAGATTCCTACAAGTCCATTTCGGAAGCCCTCATTCATGCTGGGGCCGAAAATCGTACGAAGGTGGAGGTTCGTTGGATTCACTCTGAAGACCTAACCCCTGAAAACACATCGGAAGCACTTTCAGGCCTTCATGGTGTGCTGGTAGCTCCTGGGTTTGGGGCCCGAGGCTTCGAAGGTAAAATTGAAGCCGTGCGAATCGCTCGGGAAGAGGGCATCCCCTTCTTGGGTATTTGTTTTGGTATGCAGGCGGCCGTGATCGAATATGCGCGTCACGTACTGGGTTTGAAGGAAGCGAATTCGAGTGAAGTCAACGCCGAAACCCCCCATCCGGTCATCGATCTGATGGAAGAGCAAAAGAAAGTGACGGAAAAAGGAGGCACCATGCGCCTGGGTGCATGCGATTGCGCGCTGACGGAGGGGACACGAAGTCGAACGTTATACGCCCGAGCCCTTGTCGCTGAGAGGCATCGCCATCGCTTTGAGTTTAACAATGCGTACCTCGCAGATCTAGAAGCCGCCGGAATGAAGGCCGCGGGAATCAACCCCGAAACGGGCCTCGTGGAAATTATCGAGATACCCAATCATCCTTGGTTTGTGGGCGTCCAATTTCACCCAGAATACAAATCCACGGTGGCCAATCCCCACCCCTTATTCGTAGCCTTTGTGGCAGCGGCGTTGACCCATAAGAATCTTTAAAGATGTTGGAAGAAAAAACGATTGACCGGAATCAAATCATTGGCTTTGTACTCATTGCTTCCATCCTCTTTGGGATGAGTTTTTGGGCCTCGGAAATGCAACCCGATGCCCCGATTCAGGAAGTCACGACGGATCAGGTCCAGGAGACTACGCCGGAGCTTCCGGTTTCCGACGCTATTCCCGTGGCGGTCGCCACGCCAGATAGCACGGCCCTTGAGCCCGAGACCGTTGTTCTTGAGAACGAGGTGGTCAAATACACCTTTACCACAGCGGGTGCCCAAATTCAGCAGGTGCAACTCAAAGACTACCAACGTTACGATGGCGAGGACCTCTACCTCGTGAACGGCCGCCAATCCATGGCGGGGGCCCACGAAGGGGTGTTCACCGCCTTGGTTGGGAAGGGCAACGACGGCAGCCAAATCGTCACCATGACTTCCGGCGCCACGACCTGGACCTACACCTTGGGCGAAGGCTACGGCTTGAATTGGGCCCTGGATGTGGAGGGTGCCGCCAACGTCACCCTCGACTGGAAGCAGGACGGAATCCGCAACGAGAAGAGCATCACCAATGAGGCGCAAAACACCTCCACCTATTTCTGGGACGCGGTAGATGAATCCGATGATTACCTCAGCGATGGACGCGACGATGAAGAAACGGTGTCCAACATTGGCTGGGTTGCGCACAAACAGCAGTACTTCTCCAGCATTTTTGCCACCGAGACGCCTTTCACTACGGCGCATTTGCTCACCAAAACACCTGATGTGAGCGACACGGGCCACACGCGCCTCTTCCGTTCGGAAATGACCTTAGCTGGAAGCAATGGCGGCGTACATGCGAAAGGCCTATGGTACCATGGACCTAACCAGTATAACACGCTGCAGTCCTACGGTCAGCACTTTGACGAAATCATCCCCTTTGGCTGGGGCATCTTTGGCTGGATCTCCAAGGGTGCGGTCATCCCCATGTTCAACTTCTTTGATGACTTTGGTTGGAACTATGGCTTCATCATCTTCATGATGGCCTTGATCATCAAACTGGTACTGTCCCCCTTGACCTTCTCTTCATACAAAAGCATGGCTAAAATGCGGGTTCTCAAGCCCGAATTGGATGAAATTAATGAACGTCACAAGGATAGCGATGCGGCTAAGAAGCAGCAGGAGGTGATGGCGTTGTACCAGAAAGTCGGGGTCAACCCCTTGGGTGGATGCATACCTCAGCTCTTACAATTCCCCATTTTGATCGCGATGTTCCGCTTTTTCCCGGCGAGCATTGAACTGCGCCAAAAATCCTTCCTCTGGGCCGACGACTTGTCTGCCTACGATTCCATCTTTGAATTTGGCCAATGGTTCAGCATCCCTTTCTACGGGGATCACGTCAGTTTGTTCACCATCCTCATGGCCATCTCGACGTACTTGTATACCAAATTCAACAACTCGATGACCCCCCAGTCGGGCAATAGTATGATGCAGCAGCAAATGATCATCATCCAGTACTTAATGCCCATTATGCTATTGGTCTGGTTCAACAATTATGCTTCCGGTTTGTCCTTCTACTACTTTGTGAGCAATATTTTGATTTTTGGACAGCAATGGGCGATTCGCAAATTCTTCATTGATGAAGAATCCATTCACGCTCAGCTGATGGCGAACAAGGCCAGCGGCAAAACGTCCAAATTCCAAAAGCGCATGAACGACATGCTTGAAGCGCAGAAGGAAGCGGGCAATCGCCGGACCCGCCGAATGGACAAGTAATCATGTCCCCGGTACCCACCCATCCGGAATACCACTTTCGCACATGGGAACCAGGGGATGGTCGCCACCTCTTTGAACTCAACGCAGATCCCCGTGTCCTTCGCTGGACCGGGGATTTGCCTTTTCTAGATGTCGCAGAGGCCGAAGCCTTGGTGCGCTGCTACACGCATTTTTCGGATTTTGGATTTGGTCGTTGGCTGGTAAAACGGAAGTCGGACGGGGCCCTCCTGGGCTGGGCCGGCTTGCGGCAATCGGATGGCCGAATCGACCTCGGTTTTCGATGGCACTACCGGTATTGGAATCAAGGGCATGCAAGGGCTACGGGCCAGGCTATTATGAAG
>DNWN01000027.1 GCA_003507115.1 Cryomorphaceae bacterium
GGCAACACCACGGTGATTGACCGCGACGAAGAATACACCAATATCTTGCGGGACAAGGTACCCACCTTGCGCCCCGCATTTACCAAAGACGGGACGGTGACGGCCGCCAATGCCTCGACCTTGAACGACGGCGCGGCTGCCCTCGTATTAATGTCCGCGGAAAAAGCGGCGGAGCTGGGATTGACTCCCTTGGCCCGGATTGCTGGCGCCGCGGATGCCGCTCATGAGCCCGAATGGTTCACGACCGCCCCCGCCAAGGCCGTACCCAAAGCTTTGGCCAAAGCTGGGCTGGAAATCCGCGATATCGCCTTCTGGGAACTGAATGAGGCTTTCTCCGTCGTGGGCTTAGTCAACATGGACTTGCTCGGCATTGACCCGGCCACCTGCAACGTAAACGGAGGTGCCGTTTCCCTAGGACACCCCTTGGGATGCAGTGGTGCGCGAATTATTGTTACTTTGTTGCACGTTCTCCAGCAAAACCAGGCACGCTATGGCGGAGCTGGGATCTGCAACGGAGGCGGAGGCGCTTCTGCCATGATCCTAGAACGTATAGCCTAACACGTGACCGCGCACGGTTTTTCCTTATACAGTCTAGCCCCGTTGAGGGCTGAGCCCACTCATCGTTCCGAAATGGTGAACCAGGCGCTATTTGGAGAAGCTTTTGAAATTTTGGATCGCAAAGCGGAATGGACTCAGGTTCGCCTCGGGCATGACGGCTATGTGGGTTGGATGCTGGATCGGCAAATTCAAGGCATTTCGCTCGAAGAATACCGACAACTTGTGGACGAGCCCCAAGCTTTAGTAAGTGATGCGGTGGACTTAATTGAGCACGACTCTCCCAGTCTCACCCGCACGGTGGTCGCCGGTTCTCCACTTCCCTTTTTCCAAGCATCTGAGCAAATCCTTCAAGTGGGCGCGGAAGCCTTTTTATTCCAAGGGCGCACTGCCCAGCGTTTGCGCAACCGAGAGGAATTGTTACTCAATGCCTACCTCTACTCGAATGCCCCCTACCTCTGGGGAGGGCGAAGTGCTTTTGGCATTGACTGCAGTGGCTTGACCCAAATGGCCTACCGGTTAACAGGCTTTTCTCTCCTTCGAGATGCTAGCCAACAAGCCACACAGGGACGCACCCTCGATTTTCTCGACGAGGCCCAGGCTGGAGACTTAGTCTTTTTTGACAACGAGGCAGGACAAATCGTGCATGTAGGCATCTACGTCCGCGAAAACCGCATCTTGCATGCGAGCGGTTCGGTGCGCATGGACGGCTTGGACAGCACCGGCATTTACAATGCCGAATTAGGCAAACATACCCACTCCTTGCGCCTGATCAAGACGCATTTCTGAGGACTACCTCGGCTTGGCTGGGGCCGGCTTGTATTTCACCAAGACCGTTTGCAGGCTGTCGCGAACAAACTCTGCCCGCTCCATCCGGCGCTTCGCACGCATGGCTTCTATTCGCCACACATCACGGGCGACGCTGACTTCTTTGTGTCGAAGTTGTAGGCTATCCAGTTCACGCGAAACGACCTGGAGGGTGGCCTCGGCGTTGTCCAGTTGGCTAGAAACTTCCTCGTAACTTTTCAAAAGCTCTTCCAACTGACCTTGGGTATTGCCCATCGTGCCATTCACGGTCTGAAGACGTTCCTCAAAGGCCAAACTATCTGACTGTAAACGAACCACCTGAGCTTGAGCAAAGACTAATTCCTTCTTGGGAACCAAGCAAGCGGTCATCAATACGAAGACAGAAAGGAAGGCTAGATATCGCATAGACCAAAGATACATGGCATTCGTACCTTGCGCGCATGCCCGTCCTGGATGTTCGAAGCCCTTCCGAGTATGCCTCGGGCCACGTGCCCGGAGCACACTCCCTGCCTATTTTTAACGACGACGAAAGGGCCCAAGTGGGGATTTGCTACAAGCAAAAGGGCCAAGCGAAAGCTATTCGCCTCGGCCTATCCCTGGTCGGACCTAAAATGGCGGAACTCGTTGCGCAGGCAGACGTCCTCAGCGCGGGTGAACCTTTGGAAGTCTACTGTTGGCGGGGAGGCATGCGAAGTCAATCCATGACTTGGTTACTCGAGACTGCAGGACATCAGGTCACCCGGTGGGAAGGCGGATACAAATCCTATCGCCACCGCGTCCTAGATACCTGGTTTCAGCCTCGACCATGGGTCGTCTTATCTGCGCTTACGGGAAGTGGAAAAACCGAAATCCTTCGGGCGATGGACATGATGGGTGCCCCTATATTCGACCTGGAAGGATTGGCCCACCACAAGGGATCCGCCTTCGGACACATCGGGGAATCCTTGCAGCCAAGCAACGAACAATTTGAAAATGATGGTGCCCAACAGCTCACTCAACTCCCCACCAATACCGCTTTGTGGTTAGAAGATGAAAGCCGTTCCATTGGACAAATTTGGCTGCAAAATGCCTTTTTTGATCTTAAAAAAGCGGCACCCTTGGTGGTTCTCCAACGTTCTCGCGAGAATCGATTGGACCACTTGGTAGATCTGTATGGTCAAGCCTCTCCCGAAGCCCTCGGGGAAGTCTTTCCCAAGATTGCAAAAAGATTAGGGCACCAGAATACACAATGGGCCTTGGACGCCCTAAAATCTGGGGATTTGCGCAGTGCCGCCGACCTAGCTTTGCACTATTACGACCGCACTTACACCGAGAGCTTGGAGAAGCGAAAAGAACAAATTTTGACCACCGTGGATGTGACGGATTTGTCCTTTGAGGACGCGGCCGCCCATATCTTGGAGCAAACTCAACCTATGATACGCACATGGCTGACACATCACGTCTAACCTCTTTCAATCCCGGGTCGGGATGCGGGTGCAAAATTGCCCCAAACGTCCTCCAGGAAGTATTGGGAGCCTCCGGGTTTTTGCCTCAAGAAACATGGCCCGGACTGTTAGTAGGCCATGATGCCAATGACGATGCAGCCGTCATGGATTTAGGGGATGGTCGATCTTTGGTGCACACGACGGATTTCTTTACCCCGATCGTGGACGACCCTTTCACCTTTGGCCGGATTGCCGCGGCGAATGCGCTCAGCGATGTCTATGCCATGGGAGGAACTCCGCAGATGGCCTTAGCTCTGCTTTGTTGGCCCTTGCAAACTCTCCCGGCCACCATGGCGGGCGAGGTTATAGCCGGTGCACGGTCCATATGCCGTGAAGCAGGTATCCCTCTCGCTGGAGGGCATAGCATTGATGTCCCACAACCCATTTTTGGATTGAGTGTTACCGGCATCGTTCCCACGAATCGTATTGTGCGAAATGGCGGGGCTCAACCCGGGGATCTCTTGTATCTCACCAAGCCCTTGGGGCTAGGCATTGTCGCAACGGCCATGAAAAAAGGCATGGCTACGGAGGAGGATCGTCTCTGGGCCGAACAGACCATGACCGAGCTCAATCAGGTAGGGGCCGCGCTAGGAGCTCTTCCCGGAGTCCATGCGATGACAGATGTTACAGGTTTTGGTTTAGTGGGCCACCTTCATGAAATGATGAGTGCCTCCGACTGCTCTGCCCATATGCCTTTTAGCCAAGTGCCCACCTACCGGACCGACCGGCTCGCCGACCTCTATGCCGCGGGCTGTATGCCTCAAGGCACGACCAAAAACTACGTGACGTATTACAGCGATTGCAGTCCCGTCCGTGGAGAGCAACTGTTTGTGCTTTTTGACCCCCAAACCAGTGGCGGACTCCTCATTGCAGTCCATCCCGATGCGAAGGATGCCGTGGAGGCTGAGATGATTGCACATGATGCCGCCATTTATCCCATTGGTCAGGTTACTGCATCCCAAGATCACCGCGTAGTCATCGTCTCCTAGTCTGTTAACCTCACTACATTCGTATAATTTCCTTCCCATGGCCACCGCTCAAAGCACCTACCTCGGCAGCCTTCGCTGCGAAAACCTGCACCTCCAAAGCGGCACACGGATTCATACGGACGCCCCCACCGACAACCAGGGCATGG
>DNWN01000114.1 GCA_003507115.1 Cryomorphaceae bacterium
CGAAAAACTAAACCGGTAATCACTTCCCCGATCCGTCCACGTGTCGCTAAATTTTTCCTGGGCACGGAAGAGTGACAGACTGGCCCAGGATTCCGTGCCTGGAAGCCATTCGCTGTGAACACGGTTGTCGATTCCCACCACCCGGGCGATTCCCGGGCCTTCCCCCAAATAGCGAACCCGCATGCCATCTTGCTCAAAAGGAAAAGCCCGATCGAGGTATTTGATGTAGGCCTCTCCGCGCCAAAAGAAGGGGCGTCCATTGGATTCGAAGCGCTTCTCCACCGCAGCGATCCCGTGCCAAGCATGCTGCATGCGCGCAGAATCTAGGAAGCGCGCGTTGGACCAGTCGCGGAGTTCGCGAACGCTGGCTGTTTGGGCGTAGGACCCCACAGACAGTTCCACGCCATGACGGCTAGGCAAGCTCCAATACATCGAGAGCCGAGGGCTCAGGCGCTGCTCTCCGCTTCGGCTGTCGCGCACGTAGCGCAGACCGGCATTCCAACCGGGCTTCCAGCCTGTCTCGGGAATGGCGCGTTGCCACAGCACGTGCGCATGAAGTTTGCCGTTGACGAGCTGCCCGCGGCTGTCCGTAACCTGGAACAAGCGCAGACCGTCTTTCGTGGTGCCTAGGGTGTCATTTCCCTGCAAGACCACTGCGGTGGGTTGGTGAGGCAGGCTGTAGCCCGCCGAGTCCAAATTCACCCATTCATGCACCATATCCAGTCCGTTCTGGTGGCGGTAGCTCACCGCGGCTTCGAGGCGTTGGTCCTCGTATTTGTAGACATACCCCGCTTTGGCCTGCCATTCCCGCACCCACAAGGTGTTTCGGGCATAGCGTTGATGTCCGCCCGAACCCCGCAAGTAGGAGATTTCTCCGAAGGAATCCGATCCCAAGTTGTTGTTGACTTCCCCGAGCAGGTAGGCGCTTTCCACATCGACATCCTCCTCTTCCAAGGCCTGGGCTACACTGGATTCTACATAAAACTGCTGGGTTTCATTGAGCGTGTAGCGGCTTCGGGCGCCTAAGAAGGCGTTTTGGTATTGGTAGCGTTCCATGCCCCGCATAAAGACGTTCAGACGCAGTACCTCGGTGACCGTGCCGAATTCGGTCGTCCGGGAGGAGGGGCGAAGGGCAAAGGTGCTGGTCTGGGCGATGCCTAAAACTTCGTGAAACCAGCGTGGGCTGGCCGATTCGAACAAAAACTGCACATCCTGGGCATGAGAGCGTAAGTCTCCTTGCACATCCCCACCCCGAAAAAAGGGGGCATTGGAGCGGTATCGGGCGCCCACCGCGATGGATTGGTAGACCATGCCCCGAGGTCCGGCGTGATCCAAGAGGGCGGAACTGAATACTCGGCCCGAAAAGAGCCCCGCACGCACTTGCTGGCCCGGGAGGGCGTCGGTATTCCGACTGCGATACTGCACATCTAAAACGGATGAGAGCTTATCGCCTTTGGAGGCATCGAATCCCCCCGCAGAAAACGAGAGAAACTGGACGAAGTCCGGGTTGATTGCGCTCAATCCTTCTTGTTGCCCGCTTCGGGCCAGTTGGGGGCGATACACTTCGAATCCATTGATGATCAGGAGATTTTCATCGAAGTTTCCACCCCGAACGGAATATTGCGACGAGAGTTCATCGGAGCCTGCAACCCCGGCCAAACTTCGCACCAAGCCCTCAATGGATCCGCCTACCTGGCCGACGCCCCCGAAATTGAGTGTTTGTAGGCGAAGGGTATTGGCTTCAACTTGGCGGGCGATGATTTCCACCTCCTGCAAGGTGCCCTCTTGGGGCACCGTGTCTGCTGGGATAGCAGCCCAAGCGCTAGCGCACAGGAGCAGGCTGAGCATTAGTTTTTAAAGTCTCCCCGCTTTAGGGCATTGAAGAATTGGGACCAGGCAAAGGGATCGCTTAAACGACCCAAAATGGCCGTGCCTCCGTTCGATCCATAGTATCGGTTCGCATTGTGCACACTCTGAGCCTGGGCGGTCATGATGTAGCGCTGCATTTCTCCGGCATCCATGCCCATGGCACGGGCCTGCTCTTTGAGCGACTGAATGGCCAAATTGCGCAAGGCGATATCTCGTTCGGTCGTTTTGATCTCCATGGCCAGCAACTCGCGGTTGAGGTCCTCGGGTCGGGGCCAGGGGTAAAGCGTGACCTCCTCCAGTTCCAAGGTGTTCCAGGTCATTTCGATCACGGCGAGATAGGAATCTCCCTGCAGGCTATCCGGCACCCACAATTTTTCCGGGGCGAAGCCAAACCGGCGAAACACAATCGAATCCCCGGGCACGGCCGCAATGCTAAAGAATCCATCTGCTCCAGATTCTGCCACCAAAGGACGACCCTTGACTTGAATCTTCGCGTTGGGGATGGTTTGACGTGCGGAATCTTGCGCCAGAATGACCCCGCTCACCTGGATGGCTTCTTGGCCGGAGGCCAGGAGGCTCGTGCACAGCGCAAGGGCAAAAATGTATGGTCGCATCGTCATGGGAAAGTCCCTTCAAAGGTAGTTCGGTTTCCCGCCTCATCTTGGGCAAAAAGTTTCATCGCTCCGGAGGTTTGGGTGCCTTTAGGTATGTACAAACGTTTGTTTTTGGCATCGTAGTATGACCAGGTCCATGTTCCATCGATCTCTGCACCGTACTGCGTGATGTCCAAAAGATTGTCTCTTAGGCCAATGTACCAGGCTGGTCGACCTTGGAATGTGGCGGCTTTCAAGGTGGTAAATGTCGGTGCCTCCGTATCCTGCACGAGGGTCAAGGTGCCATAGAGTTTCATGTTGAATCGAATGCGGCCATCGGTCAAGGGCTCGCCCACGATGCGGTAGGAACCCCGGCCATCTCGACCGATCAAAACTGTTTTACTGCGCCACGCTGTGGGATAGTCGCTAGGAGGGGTCCATTCGTAGCGCAGGGCGCGCAAAACGGGAACATCCGGGCTCGCCTTCCAACTGCGTTCGCCCGTTTTGACCAATTCGGGGACCAAGGGATCCGTAAAGCTTCCCCGGCTCCAGGTCATGCGGAGGTCTTCGGCTACCCGCTCCCCGGATTGGATGTCCACTTTGTTGGCCACCTCCGGGTCGGCCCAAGGATGACCGTTTCCAGGCAGAAGGTCCACAGGGCCGCGCGCGATGGCTAGATCCCCATTCACTGCGCGGGCGGTGACAGTGAGGGTGTAGCGTCCGGGCATCGTCACGGATTTCTCTGGAGCGCTCCAAATAGGCAAGGCCCCGAGGCTCGGCGCAAGGCGGTAGGTGCGCAGACCGGTTCGGCGGTGAACTTGGGGCTGCATGAGGCCGTCGGCGCAGCGGGTGTCGTCAAAGGAGAAGCGATCGAGGTGAAAGCCATGGGACGCTTCTTGTTCGCCCCAACTCCAATGGACCTCGAGGGCCTCAATGCCCAAATTCAGTCCTTGTGGGTACTTTTTGTCCTTGATTTCCGCGGAAAGATCCTGCCAACTTTGGACACGAAGTGGGGTGGTCCACCCTCCGGCGGTGACGGGGGCTTTTTGGCCGTCCGCGGTGTGCAGTGCCACAATACGGGGTGCATAGCTATCGTCCCCATACAGCATGCCATAGTCAAAGGGATCTAGGGGTTCTTCCGTCCCCGTGTCCCGCCATTCAAAATGCAAATGAGGGCCGGCGGAGCCGCCTGAATTCCCCGACCATGCAATGGTATCGCCGGCCCGAACAGGGTAGGCATGGGGTTCAAAATACAGGTCGAGTCGGGTCGATCGGGACGCCGCCGCTCGCGCGAGGGCCAGATCATGCCATGCAGGTTGAAAATCATCCAAATGGGCATAGACGGACGTGTGGCCATCGGGGTGGCGGAGGTAGAGCGCCCATCCAAAACCATCGGGCCGAACCACCATTCGGCTCAAATAGCCGTCCTGCACGGCCCGCACGGGCCAGCCCGTTTGGCCCTGGGTTCGGACATCTACCCCGGAGTGAAAGTGGTGAGAGCGCAGTTCCCCAAAGGTGCCCGCAAAATCCATCTCCCCCGCAATGGGCTGAACGAGAATCCCCCCTTGACCCCAGAGACCGAGGGAACAAAGACCAAAAAAAGCGATAAAAATGCGCGGCATATCTGCTGGGGAAGATAGGAAATGCCCCAGAGTTTGGCTAAGTTTGAATGTTCAATTTCCTCTTCAATGTCCACTGCAATAGATCAAATACAACGCATTCAGGATCAAGTGCATACTTTGATCGAGCGTTACCGCTTGGCTATTTCCGAACTGGAAGAGAAGTCCCTGCAAGTGGAGAATCTAAGCCGGGAGCTGACGCTCCAAAAGCAAAAAGGCTCCACCATGCAGAGCGAAATCGAACAACTTCGTTTGTTGATGGCCTTCAATGGCACCCAGGCAGAACGCCAAGCCTTGAAGAGTCAGCTAAACGAATGGGTCCGGGAAATCAACAAATGCCTTGCGCAGCTGAACGCCTGATCCCATTGGAGTTATGAATGATACGCTAAAAATAAAAGTCACCATCGCAGGACGAACCTATCCCCTGACCATTGAGCGTCCAGAGGAAGAGCAAGTCCGAAAAGCGGTGGCGATGATACACTCCGCCATGCAGCGCTTTGAAGAGCGCTATGCGGTGGGGGACAAACAGGATGCCTTGGCCATGTGTGCCCTTCAACTTGCCAACCAAATGTTGGGATTGAAGGGGGGCGAGGGATCGAAAGAATTGGAGGGGGTTCAAGACCGCCTTCAAAGCGTACAGGCCCAATTGGACGCCGTGTTGAGTCAGAGTTGAGTTCCCCGTGATTCAAACCCATCAGGAAGGTCTTGGTGGGGGAACGTTGACATTAAAGAAACCATGATAGGATTTATCCTCGCAGGGTTGGGAGGTATTGCAGCCGGTGCCGTGGGCGCCGTGGTCTTGCAACAAACGGCCTTGAAGTCCAAGGCGGCCGCCATCCTACGCGAAGCCGAAAAAGAGGGAGAAGCTCTGAAAAAAGAGAAGATGCTCCAGTCCAAGGAACGCTACTTGGAACTAAAAGAAAAGCACGAACAACGCTCCGCAGAACGCGAAGCGAAGATTCGGGAACAGCACGGCGAACTCAAAGAGGCGCAGCGCGAACATTCGAAAAACGTCGAGGAAATGCGTCGCCATGAGAAAGAACTGCAGCGACTAGAAGAGTCTTACACGCGGAAACTAGAAGGCATGCAATCCAAAGAGAGCCAACTGGACAAAACGCTGCATCAACAGCTGCAAAAATTGGAAAGTTTGGCCGGCATTACGGCAGAACAGGCCAAGGAAGAGATGATCATGGCCGTGAAGGCGCAGGCGAAGCACGAGGCCTCGTCCTACATCCAGACGGCGCTGGAGGAGGCCAAAATGACCGCCAACCAGGAAGCCAAGAAGATTGTCATCCAAACGATTCAACGAATTGCCACGGAGCAAGCCAACGAGAATGCCGTCTCCGTCTTCCACATCGAGAACGACGAAATGAAAGGGCGAATCATTGGCCGCGAAGGGCGCAACATTCGGGCCCTGGAGGCGGCGACAGGGGTCGAAATTGTCGTCGACGACACCCCGGAGGCCATCATTTTGAGTTGCTTTGATCCGGTGCGGCGCGAGATTGCTCGCCTTTCCTTGCATCGCCTCGTCACGGACGGACGAATTCACCCAGCCCGTATCGAAGAGGTCGTGGAAAAGGTGACCAAGAGCATTGAAGACGAAGTAGCCGAATTGGGCAAGCGAACCGCCATTGAATTGGGCATCCATGGATTGCATCCCGAGTTGATGCGCATGGTAGGCCGAATGAAGTACCGCTCATCCTATGGCCAAAACTTGCTGGCTCACTCGAAAGAAGTGGCCAAATTGAGCGCCGTCATGGCCTCCGAGTTGGGCCTCAATCCCAAAGCGGCCAAACGTGCTGGTCTGCTTCACGACATCGGCAAGGTGCCTTTCGAAGAGACGGATTTGCCTCACGCTTTGCTCGGCATGCAGTGGGCAGAGAAATACGGCGAAAAGCCCGATATCTGCAACGCGATCGGCGCACACCACGATGAAATTGAGATGACCTCCATGTTGTCGCCCATCATTCAGGTATGCGATGCGATCTCCGGCGCGCGCCCCGGTGCACGACGTCAATTGGCGGAAAGCTACATGCAGCGCCTCAAAGACCTCGAACAGATGGCCATGGGTTTCCAAGGTGTGAACAAGGCCTTTGCGATCCACGCCGGCCGCGAACTGCGCGTGATGGTCGAGAGCGATCGCGTCAGCGACGCCGAAGCGAGCACCATAGCGTTCGATATCTCCCAAAAGATTCAAAACGAAATGACCTACCCCGGTCAGGTCCGGGTTACGGTGATTCGGGAAACCCGTGCTACGAGCATCGCGAAGTAGCGACGCCTGGAAAACCAAAGAAAAAAGAAAGCCGGCTCACAAAGGGGCCGGCTTTTATCATGGGAAATGGATTCGGTCTAACGGACGACTTCTTCGCTCAGGTCCAGAACGGATAATGGAAGGGCCTGGCGGGCATCCCAATAGGCGCGGTAGGCTGGAGACATTTGGATGCGGCCTTCCAACGTCGCTTCCCAATGGCCTGCTTCCGTTAATGCGCGCTCGGCAAAACGGCGCACCGCATGGTCTGCGGGAATCGTCCAATCCACCAAGCCTTGGTTTACGGCGTAGTGGTAGGTTTCTTCACAAGCCTCGCGGTAGACCATGGCCCGA
>DNWN01000036.1 GCA_003507115.1 Cryomorphaceae bacterium
TTGATTCAGCATTTTTCGGCGAATAGAGAAAATCCCTTTGTTCCGACGTTTTACACTGAATTCGACACCCTCAGATTCCAGTAAGGTCTCTATGCTTTGCCCAAATCGTTCTAAATAGACGCCATCGTCTTCCTCGGCCTCTTGCAACTTTTGCTCAAGCTCATAGTAGACTTCAGGCTCCGTATACTTCAATCCGAGATCTTCAAATTCGGACTTGATGTGGTACAGCCCCATCCGATGGGCCAAGGGCGCAAAAATGTACAAGGTTTCACTCGCAATCTTGAGCTGCTTGTGGTACGGCATTCCATCCAATGTTCGCATGTTGTGCAGGCGGTCGGCCATTTTGATCAAAATGACTCGGATGTCATCGCTGATGGAGAGAAGAAGTTTCCGGAAATTTTCTACCTGCATGGAACTGCTTTGGTGGTCAAAAATCCCCTGAATCTTCGTGAGCCCTTCCACCATGTAGGCGATGGGCGATCCGAAGAGGTGCTCCAATTGTTCTTTGGAGTAGTCCGAGTCTTCCACTACGTCATGCAGCAGAGCCGCGGCAATGGATTGGGGGCCAAGCCCAATTTCTCGCGTAACAATCAAGGCGACATCCAATGGATGTGTGATGTAGGGCTCGCCCGATTTGCGACGAACATCCTTGTGGGCATCGGCTGCAATCTTATAGGCCTTGCGAACGAGGGCCACGTCTTCCTTGTCCCCGCCGCGGGATTCCACGGCACGGATGAGCATTCGGTATTTGTTCCGAACTAGTTTTTCGAAGTCGACGGCGCTTTCCATGACAATGCAGGAATTAAAGTAGCAGAAACCTCGCCAAACCCAATACGCAGGCCATTTTTCTCACTATACCCTCGCATGGTGACGGTATCTCCGTCTTCAATGAAGCTTCGGGTGCTACCATCTGCTAAGCTGACAGGCTCTTGGCCGTTCCAGGTAATTTCCAACATGGAACCAAAACTGCCTTTCTCGGGACCGCTGATGGTGCCGCTCCCCATGCAATCTCCGGAATTAATCAAGCACCCATTGATCGTATGGTGGGCCAATTGTTGGGCCATGGACCAATACATGTACTTGAAATTACTCCGGCAAACGACTGTTTCGGCGTGGCCTTGGGGCGCAATGGCGACTTCCAGGTGGACATCCACGTTGGCCCCAGCAGGCTCCTGTTGCAGGTAGGGCAGAGGCATGGGATCTTCTTGCGATGGGCGATCGGTTCGGAACGGCGCCAAGGCGTCTAATGTGACGATCCACGGAGATATGCTCGTTGCAAAATTTTTGGCCAAAAACGGCCCGAGCGGCACGTATTCCCATTGCTGAATATCCCGGGCACTCCAATCATTTAAAAGAACCAGACCAAAGATGTGTTCTTCCGCTATTTCGATGGGAATGGGTGTTTCGCCCACGGGACCGTCTCCCGTAATGAATGCCATTTCTAGTTCAAAGTCGACTTTGATAGATGGACCAAAAACAGGTGTAGGATCTTGCGGCCCTTTGCGTTGTCCGTGGGGGCGTCGCACAGGCATACCGCTTTCGAGTATCGTGGAACTGCGTCCATGATAGCCCACGGGAAGGTGTAACCAGTTGGGAAGCAGGGCATTGGCTGGGTCCCGGAACATGCTTCCCACATTGGTTGCATGTTCGCGAGATGCATAAAAATCGGTATAATCACCCACCAGCACGGGCAGAACAGCGTCGATGTCCGCGATGGGCCATTCGATTTCTTCTCGCTGGGATGTTCTGAATTCGAGTTCCGAACCGACTGTATACAGCTCTGCAATGCGGCTCCGAACGGCGCGCCATACGGGTTGGCCGAGAGAAATGAACTCATTTAAGGCCTCCTGTCCAAAAAGCCCTTCAGGAAGTTCTAACGCATCAAAATAACCGAGCTGCTGAATGGCATTTAAGTCAATCGCCGTATCGCCTATGCGCGAAGCACAAACAAAAAGTTCGTCCGGACGCTCAATCACCCCAAACGGAATGTTTTGGATGGGGAAGTCAGAATGTTCAGAAACTGGTAGAAAACTCTGTGCGGTAAAATCGGTCAGGGGCTGCATTTGGCGTACTTTTGAGGCACAAGTTACCACCAATATTATGGAACACGATAGCGCTATTTTCCAACTCATTGAAGCTGAGAAACAACGTCAAATCAACGGAATTGAACTCATCGCTTCCGAAAATTTTACGAGTCCAGCGGTCATGGAAGCGGTGGGCTCCGTGCTCACCAATAAATACGCGGAGGGATACCCTGGAAAGCGCTACTACGGGGGCTGCGAAATCGTAGACCAGGTGGAAGATTTGGCGCGCAACCGTGCGTGTGAGCTTTTTGATGCGGAATATGCCAACGTGCAGCCCCACAGTGGTAGCCAAGCCAACGCGGCGGTCTACCTCGCTTGCTTGCAGCCCGGTGACACCATCATGGGCTTTGACTTGAGCCACGGCGGTCACTTGACCCATGGCAGCCCTGTGAGCTTCTCCGGAAAGACCTACCGCGCCGTGTTCTACGGCGTCGAGAAGGAGACCGGTCTACTCAATTACGATACCATTCGCGAGATTGCCCACCGCGAAAAGCCCAAGATGCTCATCTGCGGCGCATCCGCCTATTCACGCGATTTGGATTACGCCAAATTCCGCGAAATTGCCGACGAAGTAGGCGCCTTGCTCTTGGCTGACATCTCCCACCCATCGGGCTTGATTGCCAAGGGCTTGTTGAACGATCCTATGCCGCATTGCCACTTTGTCACC
>DNWN01000110.1 GCA_003507115.1 Cryomorphaceae bacterium
CCATGGACATAAAAAAGCCCGGCACTGCCGGGCTTTTTTATGTCCATGGGGCCACGTCTAAGGACGAAGCACGCGAATGGCGCCTTCGTGTCCATCCAAGCTGCGGAAGCTCAACACGTATAGGCCCTTGGCCTCTGGGAAGGGAATGGAATAGCTTCGGTTGCGTGTCCAGGCCTCGCTCCACATTTTTTTGCCATCCAGGCTGTAAAGACCGAGAACCAGATTGGGGTATTGTACCTCACCGCACACCAAGGTCCAATGGTCCTCCGCAGTATTCACTTGGAAGGGTGCAGGATCCGTTTCGTCGACAGACCAAGACCAGGAACCAATCAACGTGTCATGGGGAAAGAGTCCAGAGGCCAGACTCACAAACAGGCTATCATCGCCCTGACCGTTGCCCGACATGCCCATTTGGTATTCAAAGGGATAGATCAGGGTGTCATTCGTGGCTTGGGCGGCACTGTAAACCACGACGCCGTCCGCATCCGCGTAGAGGGTATCACCACTGTTCTTGAAGTAGACAAAATCTTTGGACGTGATGTTGCCGTAGGTAATAGTGGAACCCGCTGCCCAGTTTACATGGCCCAATTGAACTTTCAACCGGCTCACTTCGGGGTATTCGGGCTCCAAGACGTAGAGGCCCTCCTCCATGTCGGAGGCGAGAATTCGGCCACTTGGTAAATATGGATAGGCCCCCCAGTTGCCAAAATACCCTCCTCCCGAAATGGGCGAGGTATCGTAGTATCCCACCAACACCGGCAATTCGGGGAATTCCGTGTCCAAGGCATGTACCCCAAAGGTGTAATAGGAAGTCACCACCTGGTTGCCTGCCACGTGCGCATTGTGGGGAATCAGCGAGGTATTGGGCTGCACCTGATGGCGCCAAAGTTCATCCACATTGCTCAGATCCGAAATATCGTAGCCCGTGATGTAGCCATTGGCCACCTCGTCCGTCGTGTAAATCGTGTTCCCGTCGTCGCTCAGCCAACAGTTGTGGGCAAAGTTGCTCGGGGTCGCCCAACTCGTGACCGCCTGCGGGTTGGACTTCAAAGTGACATTTACGACGACCACGCCGGAATACAAGGCGGCCCCGTAGAGTGTGTCGTTGCGGGCCACGCCATCGTGGAAATAGTGGCCATCATATAAGCCCACCGTAACCGGATTCCACGGATCGGTGGCTACATCAATGAGAATGGCCCCTCCGACACCTACATTGCTTCCAAAAGCATAGAGAATGCCGTTTTCATCCACAAAAATGTTGTGAGCGCGCGCCAAGGTGTCCACCTGCCCATTCGCACGAGGAACGGGCAGCTTCAGAAATTTCCATCGGTTTTGGGCCAAGCTGTCCATGTCGATGATGAGCAGCCCGTTGTAGGGGGGATTGGCGCCGGAAGGCACATCGTGAACCACGTAGGCATAGTGGTCCCAGGTCTTAATGTCCCGCCACAAACTGGAGGTTCCCGGCACCCAGAGGGCGTTGGAGGGCGAGGACGGTGTGGTAATATTCGCGACTAGCGTCCCTTTGCGATTACCGATAATGGCATATTCCGTGCCTGTAGCAGAATCCGCATAGCCCCAAATATCTGCGCAATCCGCATGTGCCCCAGCAATGCCCCACTGAGAAACAGGATAATGCAATAATGCGCGCATGTTGAGGCTATCATTGCTGGGTTGCGCAAATACTCCCGTGGCCAGGCCCAAGAGAACGCCAATACATCCGTATTTCATGGATTAAAATTTTAACGTGAACTGGCCGTCTTCCTCTGTATCCGCGCCATCTTCGACTTCGGAGGTCGACGCGGCGGAAGGCTCAGGGCTGCGGGCATCCGTCGTCAAATCTACCACTTCCAACGTGATACTCGGCACCGCGGGCGTCTTGTGATTTTCGGCTGGAGCCATGGGCTCGGGTTGGGCAGGAATAGGCTGCGCCTCTAACACGGTCTCCGCGTCAAGGTCTGTCGCCTCTTCGCGGGGGGCAGTAGGGTACGTAGCGGCCTCGGAGGACTGCTGGGAGGAAGCTCCCTCCGGTTTGTCGGACTCGTCAGACGGAGCCTCCACCGCCTCCATGTCCAAGGCCTCGGGCTCGTTCGAGGAAGTCCATTCTTCCCGAAGGACAAGGACCTGCTTCACAGGCCAGGCAGAAAGTTGATTCCCCGCGGCTTTCCAGCCTTTTACGGAGATGAACTCTTGAAGATGCAGCGTTTCGGCCTCTTTTTCTTTTCCTTTTACTTTCCGGAAATGAACGGAGACCTCTACGTGATTCGCGGCACTGAGGACTTGCACCTCAGACTGGGCATGGTCCGATATCAAATAGTCCCATTGATCGTTTTTGGGCTCCAAAATGCAGCGTTTCACCATGTGTTTCTCGCGCTCCCCATCGTAGTAGACAATGGCGTAGGGGGCCTCCGCATCCCATTTTGCCAAGAAATAGGGCGCCTCGTCAAAATGGGTCGTGAGCTCGGGGATGAAAATTCGGTAGCGACCACTTTTCTCCACCTGGAGCAGTCGATCCTCCCCGCGGAATGCGCCGAGCAATCGGCCGCGATCCTGGTCATTAATCTTTAAAACGGCGTCATCGAACCAGAGCTTTCGAGCAGCCAAAGTGCTCACCCCCTCGGACTTGAGTTCCACTTTCTTGATGGAGTTCTTGGTCACCGTATTGCCACGAGCGCTTCGAGAACGCACGGATAGCTCGGCAAAATCCAAATCCCATTTCAATTTTTTCAGATTGGCGATGACTCGAAGGTGTACCGTGACCGTTTCAGCTTCACCGTTTGGATTGACAGAGAGGTAAAGAATTTGCGACCCTTTGCTTCCTTGAGTCAAATGATACTCTTTGTCTCGCGTTACGCCGGTCATGGCGAAGCGCTTCACAAAGCTCGCCCCTTTTGTCCCATCGCGATAAATCACATTATAGACCGTGCGGTCGTCTCCCTTCTGGTAGACCCCTAGATAGAGGATGTCCTTCCCCACAAATTTCTTTGAATCCACCTTGGTTACAACCAGGGTACCATCTTTCCGAATGACCAGAATATCATCGAGATCCGAGCAATCGCAGACAAATTCATCGCGCTTTAAGCTCGTTCCCATGAATCCCTCTTCGCGGTTGACATAGAGTTTGGCGTTGGCCATGGCCACTTTCGCCGCCACCACGGTATCGAAATTGCGGATTTCCGTCTTTCGCTCGCGGCCCGCTGAATACTTCTTTTTCAGGGTCTTGAAGTATTCAATGGTGTATTCCACTAAGTTTTCGAGGTGGCCCTTGACTTCCGCAATTTTTCCCTCGAGAGAAGTGATTTGATCGTCCGCTTTCGCGGAGTCAAACTTGGAGATTCGCTTGATCTTAATCTCTGTCAAGCGCGCGATGTCTTCCTCCGTAATTTCTCGAAGCAAGTGACCTATATGGGGCTTCAAGCCCTCCCAAATGTTCTCCAACACTTGCTCCCAGGTTTCGGCTTCTTCGATATCGCGGTAAATACGCTGTTCGATGAAGATCTTTTCCAAGCTCGCAAAATGCCATTGCTCTTGAAGCTCGGTGAGCTGGATGTGGAGGTCCGCACGGAGCAAGTCTACCGTGTGCTCCGTAGAACGCTTTAGCAGCTCCGAAACTCCGGTAAACAGGGGCTTATCGTCCTCAATGACACAGCACAACGGGCTGATCGCCGTCTCGCAGGATGTGAATGCATAGAGCGCATCGACTGTTTGATCTGGCGAGACCCCAGGGACCAAGTGCAGCATGATTTCCACGTGCTCGGCCGTGTTGTCTTCGATTTTCTTGATCTTGATTTTGCCCTTGTCGTTGGCCTTGATGATGGAGTCAATCAAGCTCGTGGTGGTCGTGCCGAAGGGAAGCTCCGTGATGACCAGGGTCTTTTTGTCGTCAACGGTGATTTTGGCCCGAACCCGAATACGACCTCCGCGCTCGCCGTCGTTGTATTGGGAAAAATCCGCAATGCCCCCGGTTGGGAAATCCGGAAGGATCTCTACTTTTTTTCCGCGGAGATGCGCCACCGAAGCGTCAATGAGCTCCACAAAGTTGTGCGGAAGGACTTTGGTGCTCAAGCCGACGGCGATGCCCTCGACCCCTTGTGCCAGCAAGAGCGGGAATTTGACCGGCAACGCTACGGGTTCGCGACCGCGGCCATCATAGCTCGCCTGCCATTCCGTGATCTTCGGGTTGAAGCCGACCTCCAAAGCAAATTTGCTCAAACGCGCTTCAATGTATCGCGGTGCCGCGGCACTGTCCCCGGTGTAAATATTTCCCCAGTTTCCTTGGGTGTCAATCAAGAGATTTTTCTGGCCGAGCTGCACGAGGGCATCGCCGATGGATGCATCCCCGTGAGGGTGGTACTTCATCGTCTGCCCAATCACATTGGCAACTTTATGAAAGCGGCCATCGTCCATTTCCTTCAAGGCGTGCATCAAGCGGCGCTGCACGGGCTTGAGTCCATCCATCAGGGCGGGTACGGCCCGTTCCAATATGACGTAGGACGCATAATCCAGGAAATACTCGCGGTACATACCTCGAACGCGGGACTCCACGGGGCGAATTTCCTCCCCCGTTTCAGCTCCCTCTACCGATCCCACTTCGGGATCTTCCGGCATCCACTCATCCATGGTCTACGAGGTCTTTTTCCACCTTGAGGTGATCAATGATGAATTCTTGGCGCTCCGGGGTATTCTTACCCATGTAGTACTCGAGCAAGGCATCAATTTGTTCTTTGCCCAGCATGACGGGTTCCAAGCGGATGTTCTCACCAATGAACATTTTGAACTCTCCCGGGGAGATCTCTCCCAAGCCCTTAAAGCGGGTAATCTCGGGGCGCACACCCAATTCCGCCATGGCCGCCTGCTTCTCAGATTCGTCGTAGCAGTAAATTGTCTTCTGTTTATTCCGCACTCGGAAGAGCGGTGTTTGGAGAATGTACAAATGCCCTTCACGGACGAGTTCGGGGAAGAATTGCAGAAAGAAGGTGATCAAGAGCAAGCGAATGTGCATACCGTCG
>DNWN01000123.1 GCA_003507115.1 Cryomorphaceae bacterium
GTTGGAGACGGCAGGAATCGGGGCCGGCGACGGAAGGGCGCGCACGGAAATGGGCTGTGCCCACCCTGCCAAGGAAGCCAGCAGCGCCGCACCCAGCAGGAATCGTCGAAGCCGTACTCGCTTACTCATAACGCTGGAGTTCGGATTGCATCGATTCAACCAAGGCCTTAGCCACTTTCTTGGCTCCCCGCGGGGTAAAGTGGATGTGGTCGGGTCCAGCCAAGGGCGGATTTTGATGGACCCAATCCACCATACCACCGGGTCCCCCCATAAAATCCATCACATCAAAGAACGCGGCTCCTTCCGCGAAGGCCGCCATCTTGAGGGCATCCCGCACGTCATCGACAAAGGGGTAGCTCACCCAATCTAATCCCTCTTTCACCGCCATGTCACTCGGACCCACCACCAAAATATTGGCTCCAGGAAGGGCTTCTTGAAAGAGGCGAATCTGACGTCGGAAGGCTTCGCCGTAGCGCAGCACCGCTTCCTTGCTCTTGAAGTAGGGCACCGCGTTGCCGCCAAACTGTAAGATCACGAGTCCCACGGGTTCGCGCTGGAGCGAAGCCATAAAATGGCCGCGGTCCAAACGTGTAAAACTCAAGCCATCTGCTCCCCGCATGGCCACATTGTCCACCCGAACGCCCGTTGGGCCGTCCATCGAAAGCCCATACCAGTCAGGGCTTGCCCCGCGGAATTCCAAACTGAGTGATTTGACAGGTTGAGTGGCCACTGCGCGCAGTGCCCCACCTCGGGCATTGGAATCGAGGTAGTCGATTTTCCAAAGCGTGTCATTGGCGTACCATTTGATCTCAACCGGCCCCTTGGCGGGTCCGTGTAGGAGGGAAAAGGAGCGGCTCTGTCGTGCCCGTGGATAGCCGTAACTGCGCGGACTGTAGCGCACTTTGGCGTCGGGGCCCGAAGTGGATTTGGTCGCGTAGCGATGGGAAATGCCCCGTGGGCCATACATATTGGTGGGGCTTTTGTCGTTGGCCCGTCCAAAACTCACCATGCGCGTCCAGCTTCCTTCGGCCGTATGGGCCACGGCAGCCATCGGAACGAAGGGAACCAAGGGCTGCATGCCTGCCCCCTCACCTCCATACAGGGCCTGCAAGGCGTCGCGCAAATCTCCGGTGATGCGGTCCCCTTCAATCTGTGAATCACCAAAGTGGAGAATGCGCAAGACCCCTCCGCTACGTAGTTGTTGGAGCGCTTGCGCCAGCTTCGCCATACCCAGGCTGTCCGAATCCGCAAATTGAATCGCCCCTTGACCCGGCTTTGGGCGACGCAAGGGAGCGGTAACCTCGACGGTGTCGGCCCGTGCCCAAGCGTCCACAGAATCCTGCCGCCGTTGGGCTGTTGCTTCCTCGCGTTGCGTGGCCGCCCAGTCCTCCCATGGGTGCCATTGGGGCATGCGTAGCACGATTCCACCGCCCAGGGCATATTCCGCCCGGGGATTCAAGCTCCCAATCCAAGCAAATAAAACCAAAATGCCGGCAATAAAAACAGCGGTCACCCATGGCGGGCGGTTATCTCCCTTCATCGATTATAAGGGAATGTGCAGGACTTGGCCCACGTATATAGTTTCCTTCCCCCCATTCGCTGCAATTAAGGACGCCAGGGTATTCTGAGGATATTTTTGATGAATCTTCCAAAGGGAATCCCCAGGCTGAACGGTGTAGCGCTCATAGCGCGGAATAGAGCTCAAATCAGGTCCAAGAGAATGGACTTCTGCCTCGTGAGGGCTAGGGACAAAACGGGCCCGAAGGCCCATCGCAGGATGTAATTTGGCGTTCTCAAGTGCCGTAATGGTCTGAGTCAAACGATGATTTTGTTGTTGCCGCACGAAGGCGGGTCCCACGACAAGGGCAAGATCTGCTTTGGAAGAATCCCCCAACGCGCAGTAATAATCCAACCACAAGTGCTCTGCCACATGAAAGGCCAGGGCCGAATCCTGATAGGCTTCAGGTGGGTATCCAAATTTGGCCACCGCGACAGGATGTAGACCAAAAGGACCAATGAATTGCACTGCCCCGTTCGGAGTCCCGATCTGCTCGTGCTGCCACATGAGTTGCGTACCACGGATCAGACTGGGAAAATAGTAAATGGGTTGCGAGGCTTGAGCAACGATGCCCATCAGCCCAAGCAAAATACAGATGTAGCGACCCATATATCAAATGTAACAGGTCTTCGGACGCGGTAAAAAGGGGGGTTCAACAACTTTTCAACGATGTTACCCGCTAATTTGGTTTGGCAAATTTTGACGAACTTCCGCTCAAACTATTTTTCCTATGAAAGCTTTGCCAAGTCTTTTAATCATTGCCTCGACCGCCGGGCTGCTGTCTGCGTGTGGCTTGCTCGGCCCCAAAGCGCCCGAAACCACCGCAGCGACTAACCTCTCTGACTCGCATCTTCAATCCAAGTTTCCAGGATATACGCTGACGGAATACCAAGCCGGTGAGGCTCTATATCAAACGCAATGTAGTCGCTGCCATACGCTTCACCCCGCGACAAGATTATTAGAGAATGAATGGGCCCTCATTATTCCCGAAATGGCGAGCAAGGCGAACCGCAAAGCGGGGGGCGAAGTGGTGACGGCGGCCGGGCAGCAAGCGATTTTTCGTTACCTCTATGCCCAGGGTATGGCGGTCGTCGCAGACGAGCACAGCCACTGATTTTCGGGCAATAAAAAGCCCTATAACCGAGACTATTTTAAAACGCTTTGGGGGAGATATAAAAAGGAGTCTGAACTATTAGAGAAAGACCAAACTCTCTACTCCTTTCGTCATTCTGGAGCCATACAAGTTTATGAGAAAACTGGTTCATTGGTGAAGTTGCAACAAGTGATGGGCCATAGTAGTCTTCAAGTATCTCT
>DNWN01000020.1 GCA_003507115.1 Cryomorphaceae bacterium
AAAATAGCATCCCAGACTGTCAACCCCTCGGCCCAACGAAGTTCGCCTGGATTGTTCACTTCACCGGACACTTGAACAAACTCCTTTCGGATAAAATACGACGTTTGAGGGATGAGAATGGAATCCCCCTCGGATAAAACAAACGACCCTAAATCTCCGTATATGGAGGCATATGCCCGCTTTCCTGCGCTGTCTTGTCTCGAAATGACCGCCATATCACGAACTGCGTCTTCCCGAAATCCACCAGCCATTTGTACCAACTGACCCAAGGTCATTGACGAATGGTGGAGGCCAAAATATCCCGTGGATTGCACCGCCCCTGTCAGCGCAATTCGATTTCGAAAACGATCATTCAAAGTGTCCGCTACGAATCGATCACCGGGTTGCAGTTGGAATTCTGCAAATCCTTGAGGCAAGAGCGTTTGAGCTTCAAATCCAACGTCCGTAATGCGCTCTACAAATATCTGCTGTTTGAAAGCTTGTTCGGTGAAACCACCAGAGAGAGCGAAAATGTCTTGGAAGGTCTCCCCGGGCCGCATTTCAAACGTACGTGCCCGTTTGAACTCGCCGTCGAGACTTATTCGTCCAGAATGTGGTGGGATAAAAATAACATCCCCATCTTCCAATCGCAGGTCGTCATTCTTGGTTCCTTTCCCCAAGAGCTCGTACAAATCTATTTCTCCGACAATCTCCCCATTCCTTAGGTGGAATATGCTCCGGTAAGATCCCATGGCAGCCGGGCCAGAAGCCAAGTGCAGCACGTGATACGGCGAGGCGATTCCTGGAACCGTATAGCGCCCGGGGATCTTCGCACCGATCACCGTGATATCTACGCTCCGGATTTCCTTCAGGCTGAGGCTCATTTGTGAGGATCCGTCGGCCAAAGTATTGTAGCCGTTTGCGCCCAGACGTCGTTTAATTTTGGCTTTGGCTTCCGTAACAGTTAGCCCAGAAACCGAGACGACACCAGAATAAGGGATATTGATCGTTCCATCGGGCTTGACTGCTACGTCTACATTTAACTCCTGAAAACCGTAAACGGTTAGGGAGATAATGTCCCCATTTCCCAGCCTATATGTGGGCGGTGTTGCAAGCGTTAAGTTGGGTGCAAAATCCATGGATTTGCTACGGAATAACTCGGCACCGAATACGTTGGAGTCTAAGGCGTACAAACGCTCCAGTCCGGATAACTGGCGAGCATCAACTTGTGCATCTTGAAGAGAGTCCTGCAGTTGCATGAGCCGCATGGTCAACATCTGCGCCTGTTCCCCGGGGTCTAGTTGGCCTAATTGGGTGAGGCGAACCTTGAGCTTGCGCAGCTCCGCTTCAGACATCCCCTTCTTACTCAAATCACGTAGAGCCTCAGAGGAGGTGAGATTCTTCGATTCAAAGCCTTGCTTGAAAAGAAGTATTTCCTCTTCGCCTAATTTGTCCACAGATACGGAGGTCAAATTCTTTCGGGCGAAAACGTTTTGAGCTTGAGCCGAATGCGCTGCGGCCAAGAAAATGGCCAAGAAAACAAAGAGTGTGGAGCGAGTTCTCATAGTTGAAATGTATTCCATGCTGAATGAGCCTTTTCATAAATCAAAGGAACCTGAGCAGGGATGGTTTGGCGCAAATTTCTGTAAATATACCGATTCCATGAATCTGGAAGCCGGCGAATGAGTTGTTTGGTCAACCAATGCAGGGCAAATCGGGAGAAAGACCAAAGACCGGTGCGATAAATGAATTTTAATGCCTCCTCTTCGCCTCGGCGATAGCGTTGGGTGCTTCTGCGGGCAACGAGATCCTCGCCTCCCCGCATGAAAACAAGATCCTCAGCATGATTCGCGGTCACATGGCCCGACGCCATGATGGAGGCCCATAGGGCATAGTCTTCATTCGCGCCTACCAGTGGATATCCACCAAGGGATAGAACACGTTCTCTCTGGAACGCAACACTCGGCCCATTAAATGGGTTCCGCGATTGAGCGAATTCGAGAATCTGTGGGTGACTCGTGGGTACGGTTCTCCTCCCAAAGCACCGTGTAAAGGACGGATCCCATTCTTGAATCTGCCCTCCAAAGAGTACTAATTCTGGGGTCGCGGAGAACATGTCGAGTGTGATGGCTACCCGATCCTCGTGGTTCAGATCATCTGTATCTAGTTTAAGGACGATGTCCGTCTTCAGCGATTGCAATCCCCGATTCAAGGCTTCAGGTAAGCCAAACCCAGTGGGATTTTTGGTGCGCGGAATACGAATCCATGTGACTTCGTGAAATTCCGAGACAACCCTTTCCAATTCGGCCCCAATTTCTCCTTCAATGACGCCGATACATGCGTCTAAGGGTGACGACTGACCTCGGAGGGCCGACCACAGGGCTTCAAAAAGGTATTCTGGGTGGTCTTTTGAGTAAATGGAAAATAAGGCACCAACGGAGAGCCTCATCCAATTGCGAGTATGGTTTTCCATAGGATCCGGATGTCCAATCCCAAGTTTGCCCGGCCTATATACTCCAAATCGAAAGGCAACTTTATCAGATTTTCATCCGGAGTCGCATCAGGGAAATGGACCTGAGCCCACCCAGTGATACCGGGTAGAGCTTGATGACGGCTGGCGTAAGTGGCATCCAATTCAGAATACTTAGCCACTAAATGGGGACGCTCTGGGCGAGGGCCTACCCAAGACATATCGCCCAACAAAATATTGATAAGCTGAGGTAATTCATCAATTCTCCAGCGGCGAAGCCAACGCCCCACAGGAAGAATGGCCGGGTCCCCTTTTTTCATTCCAGCCAGGTCTCCGTTGTCGCCTGTGTGGAGCGTTCGAATCTTGTATATCTGGAAGAGTTTCCCATTGAGTCCCACCCTTTCCTGGGTAAAGAACACAGAGCCCCGACTCGTGAAGCGGACCATCACCACACCTAATAGAATTAAAATAACTGCGACTGGCAGTAAGATCAGTGAAAGGACTATGTCCAATGCACGTTTTGAAAATCCCTGGAGGTAGGTGTTCATGAGAACGGCAAAAGTATCACATGAAAACTTTGTATCCACAGAAAAAACCTTCCAATTCATGTTTATGATGCATTTTGACTAAATACTATGAGAAGACCAGCACATGCCATAACAAAGTTCACCTTATTTGAGATAAAAGACGGAGCCAAAATACCCTAAACTGGAGCGATTTCTATCCGTTATGTCATAGATGTACAACGCTCCATTCTGAAGCTCCTCCAAGGAGACCTTTTCATCCCGGATTAGCTGGACTAACAACTCACCCTCCCCTTCGAGTGACAAATGCTCAACCTTGGGCATCGCCTCTAGCGGATACCCTTCCAATATTTCCCTTTTACCCTCCCGGAAGGAGGCATCAACGATAATCAACATAGCCGCTTTGATATCTAATGAGCATCCAATGAGTCTTCTTTAATTTTTGCCAGAATCCACCAGAATAGCCCCTGGTAAAGACCACATTCGCGGCCAAAACATAGAGGTATGGCTTGCGGAGCCAATGTAGAATTCCAAGATGATGCTTCGCGTGGTATTGCCCAAAATTGTAAAATGAATCCGCATACCAATGCACTGCATTCACTTTTTTGGCCGCATCATTCCCATCTCGCTGAGGAAAATGGACTACCGTTACCTCCGGCTTGTAAACGATGGTTCGGCCGGCCAAGAGCAACTGCCAAGAAAGGTCCGGTTCCTCCATAATCCCCGTCCCAATAAAGGCGGGCTCAAAATGAATATGACGAACATCTGAAGACATGACAAAGCCAAAACATGCTCCTGTGACCGAGATTAAACTATCCGCAGGCTTAAGCGAATAATTGTTATTGTAAAAATGACCATACCACGTGTAGCGCTGAACTTTTTTCGTTCGCAGTAAAGGCCGATCCAGCTCGATGATTCGGGTAGTCAAAACCTGTTTCGGGCTTTGCGACAAATACGTGTGGTAGTATTCCAAAAAATCCTTTGGAAGCCATAAATCATCGTCGATGACAACAACGATACCCTCCGCAGCACTGTGTATTCCGAGATCTTTGGCTTGGCACCGATTAGGCGTAGCCAACTGGATGAAATTCCACGTGACATGTGGGAGCATTTCTGTACACAGCCTCTTTAATTCATGATGCAGCGCATCTGTACTCTGGTCAACCACCACAATGACATCCGGCATTTTCGTCTGCACAGTCAAACTTCGGAGCAAATTGGGCCAGACCTCTATTCGCTTGTAGGTAGGAATGACTAGAGTAATGAGCGGATTGTTTACATGTTCCAAATCATGGGGTATAGCCACGGGTAGGATTAATTTCTTCGGAACCCACTGATGGGGCCGGAGGAAGGATATACCCATGCGATTTAACAAAAAGGCATAGGAGATCAACGCAAAAACCTCTGCCCCTATGAGGGCATAGATCGCTCCATCCAGACCTCGCCAGGCAATCAAGCCAATATTCAGAAACACACTCACGACGGCCGTGGATGCGATAACCCGAAAAACTTTTTTGTCCTGATTGAGATTGAGCAGGACAATATTGCCTAGAATATGGCTGGAGCTCGTCACGAAGGGAACGATCAGCAAGGCTTGCAAAATGGGTATGGCTGGTACATACTCGGCACCAAACCAATTCACAATAACCCATGGTCCTACCACCAGCATTCCTAGGGTAGAGAACGCCACGGCAGACAAAATGAAGGGAACAGCTCTATTTAAATGCATCAATCCTCGTTCCATATGATTCTTGATCTCCTCCCCGATAAACGGGAAAAGGGACTGCATGATGGGGAACATGACCAATACTTGCGTGACATTCATCAGACGCCATCCCAAGGTGAAGTGCCCGACCGAATCAAAGGCAACAAAAAAGCCAAGGATCAATACGTTGAACGTTTGATTCGTATTATTTATTAAACCTGACAGGAATATCCATCGCTCTTGTTTAAGCAATCGCCACGTGTTCATGTCCCAAGAAATCCGGACCGGGATTTTGAACGCGCGATGTACCCAAATGACGCTCAGAATGGCAACAATGATGGAGGACAGAGAAATACTCAACGGATAAATAAAGGCTTCTTTGGGACCCGAAATGATGAAAAAGACGACCAAAATGAAAATCACTTTGGGAATCACATTGATCCACACAAGTGCCCGCATACGACGCATCCCCTGAACAAACCAGTTTGGCATCAGTGCCCAGCCGGCCGTCACTCCAAACGTAGACCAGGCAATTTTTTCATGGTTTGGCCCTTCGGGAAGTAAGGGCACGAGGATGGCATACAATAGGCCTGCCATGAGAAGCAAGAGAAGTTTCGCCGACTGAACCTTGTTGAAGTACCTCCCAAGCGCCTGCGCATCCTCCCCCATCTGAGCCACAGCCCGAGTACCCGAAAAGTCAAAGCCATACAGCACAAACAAGGTGAAATACCCAACTAATACGCTGAAGTAATTAATGACCCCAAAGGATTCTGATCCCACGACATGCCCAACGAAAGGCAAGGTGACAATGGGAAACACGTAGTGCATGAATTGCAATACGCCATTCGCCAAGAGATTCCCTGAAACAGGATCTCTACTCCCAGATGAAGTCATTGTTGGGTCCGAATCAATCGTTGACATAGGTCAGCTCGATAGAATATTTCCTTTTCGGATAATCACTGCAATAGATTCAAAACCAAAGGCATACCAGGTTAAGGAGGTGTTCCGTTTGGTCAAAAGGGTATAAGGCACGGTCAACCATGCCAAACATCGTAAAAGGAAGCCACCTCGGTGCCTCGCGGTGTACGAAACCTTCCCCCATGGCTTCATAGCCTCCGCCCACCTCTCGAGATCAAATGGAGCGGTATGTGTGGGGTCATCATAAAAATTCAAACATCCTTGACGTACACGAGGAAAATGAACACTTTGCAAAGTTGGCGTCGAAAGGTATAAACGACCTCCTTCTTTCAGAAGACCCACGAGCTTGTCTAGAAATTCTGTGGGGTGAGGTACATGTTCAATCACATGAGACAGGATGATGCCGTCATATGTTTCGCCCTGAGCTACCAATTCATCGATGAAGATCTCAGGTGGGAAAATCCAATAGTGACGCATCGACTTTTTACCCTCATTCGTCATGTAGTATTCAGTAATATCCGCCCCATCAAACGTGGCAAGGGGGGCATGTTGACGCAGTTTTCTTACGCTATCCAGCCCGCAACCCACATCCAAGACCAAGGCATTTTCTCTGTTTAGCTTGGAGACAAAAGCATATTTTGATTTGGGATCTAAACGTCTTTTCAGATGCGAAATCCACTCACGCCTTCTCCCTACTTGCTCCGTATATCCTTTATCTGCCCGTGGCATGCCGCATGTTTGATTTGGTTCCGAAAAGTACAACTTATGGCGAAGGAGTCGAAGCGATTCCCCGGTCCTCATCATTCGCCCCAGATTCATTCGCCGTCACCCTCTTCATTTATTGTGTCTGAAAGTAAATCAGAATGATCTTGCAACTTCAAAGGATTCAATTCTGCCGTTCCGCTGTTCAAAACTTTTGCCGAACGAGCCTGCTTTTTGGCTTCCTTTCGCTCCCGTTTTTCGTCTTTGAATCGCTTCTCAAAAAGAGTGACGTTCACGCCCGCGGTGACTTGCCACGACTGGAAATTGGCGGGGAAGAGTATTCGGCCTTGTTGGATAGCCGGTGTGGACAACCACAGATTGCTTCCTAAGTAGAGGGTGGTCCAGGGGAAGATGCGGTTTTGGACCAAGGTCATGGGGTTGCCGCGCATGCCATAGAGGTCCAAATTTTGGGATTGAAGGCTCAGATGATTGAGCATCAAGAAGATTCCACAAAAAAGCGATCTTCTCATTTTGAGGCAGATAAACGGAAACCCTCAAAACATTTCATCGCTCAAATAAGATTATAAAAAGCGGGAGGAAACGGCGCATACACAAAGGTAGCCACGGATTGCGTGGATTTAGGTCCTTCATCAGGGATTTACCCGATCCCCCATCCAGGTGCGCACGGACTCCAACAAGGCTTCACCGTCTGCATTCCGCATAGGCGGGCCGATGTGCACATTCACATGCCAAGTTGGTCGGCGCATCATGCGCAGCACGTGAGGGACAAATTTTTCTTCCCCTATCCAGGCCATGGCGGGGTCACTGTAATTCAGCACAAATGGAATGATGGGGAGATCCAGTTCTGCCGCCGTGTAAAACATTCCGGGATTGAACGGAAGCAAGCCCTCTCCTGTGGTGGTGCCCTCCGGGAAGACCACGGGACTCATGCCTTGTTGAATGCGGTCTGCCAAGGCTTGACGCGCGGCACGGCGAGAATCTTTGTCGCTACGCTGCACGAATACGGCATCCACCGCCTGGGCCGCCCAACCGATGAGAGGCCATTTTTTGACTTCCGCTTTCCCTAAGAATATGGTGGGAGTGGCACTAAACACGAACAGGATATCCGCATAGCTGCGGTGATTCCCCATGAGGATGGCCGCCTCGGTCGGACAGCTTCCTTCTTGCACACGAACCTGAATGCCCATAGCGAAAAGGAAAATGGCGCGCCATGTTTTGAACAGTCCATGACGGAATCCCACAGGCAGCCTTAAAAATTTCGCCATGATTAATAGCGGCACCAGCACCAAAAATCCGGACACCAGGAACCAAAGCAATCGGTAGATAAATCGAATCCAGCCTAACATATCTCAAGTGCGGGTTTTACCCCGCATGTTGAGGACTTCCACACCCAACGAGAAGCCCACCGCCGCATAGATATAGGATTTGGGGACGTGGTAGCCCGCCGATTCCGCCACCAAGAGGACCCCAATCAGAATTAAAAATGCCAAAGCCAATATTTGCAGAGAAGGGTGCCGTTCAATGAGATTCGCTACGGGGCCACTAAACGTGAGCATCACGATCATCGCCACGACGATGGCTGCAATCATGATGGGCAAGTCTTGAGTCATCCCAATCGCCGTCAAAATGCTGTCAAAACTGAACACTATGTCGAGCAACGCAATTTGCAGGATAATTGCCGAAAAGGCCGTTTGCACCTTCATATCTTGCCCGTGCTTGGCGCCCCCTGCTTCCACGATTTCATAGATTTCTCGGGTCGATTTCTGAATCAAAAAGGCCCCACCCAAAAAGAGTACGGTGTCTCTCCCATTGATGCCATATCCAAAGAGATGCATGAAAGGCTCGGTCATGCCAATGATCCATGTAATAGACAGCAGCATCAAAATACGGAAGATGAGTGCCAACCCTATGCCCATGGTACGTGCCTTGGGCCGAATGTCTTCGGGCAACTTGTTCGTCAAAATGCTAATGAAGATGATGTTGTCGATGCCCAAAACGATTTCCAAAAAGGAAAGCGTCAAAAACGCAAACAAGGTTTCGAGGGTCAGGAGGTGTTCCACTGTGCGGGATTAGAGAGGTAAAGATAGTCGGTTAGCCTGAATGCTAGAGGGCTAGAGGGCTAGAGGGCTGGGCAAAGCAACGGAAAGTTCCGGCGCGCAGCGAAGGTCCACCA
>DNWN01000014.1:0-5590 GCA_003507115.1 Cryomorphaceae bacterium
ACCAACAATGAGTTTGGCTTTGACTATCTCCGGGAAAATATGGCCCGCGACATGAGCGAGCTGGTCCAGCGCGGTCACCACTTCGCCATTGTCGACGAGGTGGACTCGGTCTTAATTGACGACGCCCGTACTCCTTTGATCATCTCGGGGCCCACGCCCAATGGAGACCGCCATGAATTCAACGAGCTCAAGCCATTCGTGGTCGAGCTTTACAGCCAGCAGAAAGCGGTCGCCCAAGATTCGCTGATGCAGGCCAAACGTCTCCTCGCGGAAGGCAACACCAAAGATGCCGGATTCCAATTACTCCGCTCTCACCGTGCCTTGCCCAAAAACAAAGCCCTCATCAAGTTCCTAAGCGAAGAAGGCAACAAGGCCCTCCTCCAAAAGACGGAAGGGGTCTACCTCCAAAACCAAGGCAAGGAAATGAAAATCGTGGACGAGGCTCTGTACTTCTCCATCGAAGAAAAACAGAACCAAGTCAATTTAACGGATCGCGGCATAGAGCTGCTCAGCAAACAGACCAGCCCCGACTTCTTCGTTCTGCCCGACATGTCGACGGAACTCGACCGCATTGAAAAATCGGACCGCGACACGGCGACCAAAGCGCAAGAAAAGGACCATCTATTGCGGGATTATCGTCAGAAAAGTGAGCGCATCCACACGATGAACCAATTGCTCAAGGCCTACACCATGTTCGAAAAAGATGTGGAGTATGTCGTGATGGAGAGCAAGGTCAAAATCGTTGACGAGCAAACGGGCCGCATCATGGATGGTCGACGCTATTCCGACGGCCTGCACCAAGCCATCGAAGCCAAGGAAAATGTGACTATTGAGGCCGCCACACAAACCTATGCCACGGTCACCTTGCAGAACTATTTCCGGATGTACAACAAGCTGTCCGGCATGACCGGTACGGCCGAAACGGAAGCGGGAGAATTCTGGGAGATCTACAAACTCGATGTCACGGTCATCCCCACCAACCGGCCCATTGCCCGAGACGACCGGGACGACTTGGTATACAAGACCAAACGCGAGAAGTACAACGCAGTCATTGAAGAGATCATCATCCTTCGCGATGCCGGCCGCCCCATTCTGGTGGGCACCACGTCCGTCGAGATCTCGGAATTGCTCAGCAAGGCGCTAAATATGCGCAAGATTCCGCACCAAGTGCTCAATGCCAAGTTGCACCAAAAAGAGGCGGACATCGTTGCCGAAGCCGGCCGGCCCGGCACCGTCACCATCGCCACCAACATGGCGGGACGGGGAACGGACATTAAGTTGTCGGACGAGGCGAAAGCCGCCGGTGGCTTGGCTATCATCGGCACGGAACGCCATGATTCACGCCGAGTTGACCGCCAGTTGCGCGGTCGGGCGGGTCGTCAAGGTGATCCTGGATCCTCCCAGTTCTTTGTGAGCTTGGAAGACAACCTCATGCGCCTTTTTGGCTCTGAACGCATCGCCAGTCTCATGGACCGCATGGGGCACGAAGAGGGAGAAGTCATCCAACACTCCATGGTCTCTAAGTCCATTGAGCGCGCCCAGAAAAAAGTGGAGGAAAACAACTTCGGCATGCGGAAGCGCTTGCTTGAGTACGATGATGTCATGAACGCCCAGCGCGAGGGCATTTACCGCCGCCGTCGCAATGCCCTTTCGGGCGAACGCCTGCAGGTGGACATCGCCAACAGCGCATATGATTTGGCAGCATCCCTCGTTCAAAACACGAAACCTAGCAATGCCTTCAAGGCATTTGAACTCGACCTTTTTGAGACCTTCGGCATCACTCCCCCGGTGGATTCGACGGAATTTGAGCGCCTTAAGGCCCCTGAACTGACCCAGCGGACCTACGAGGCCGCCATGCAGCAGTATGTCCAGAAGTCCCTTCGCGTGGCGCAGCAAGCTCTACCGGTCCTTCAAAACGTCTTGACGGAGCAAGGAGCAAATGTGGAGCGCATTTTGGTCCCCTTCACTGATGGCGCCCGAGCCCTTCAAGTTTCTACGCACCTGCAGAAATCCGTCGACACTCAAGGGGAGTCTTTGATGCGCGACGTGGAAAAAGGCATCGTGCTCGCCATGATTGACGAGAACTGGAAGGAACACTTGCGCAACATGGACGACCTACGCCAAAACGTGCAAGGGGCCGTCTACGAGCAAAAAGACCCCCTCCTGATCTACAAGCACGAGAGTTTCAACCTCTTCCGCGAGATGCTAGGAGAAATGAACCAGAGTGTGATTTCTTTCTTGTTCCGCGCAGGCCTGCCTGTCGCTGATCCAGCCACGCAAGCTCAGTCTGTTCGTCGCGCCCCGGCTCCTGCACCACGCCGCGAAACATTGAAGACGAGCGGGCCTAGGAGCGAAGCCCCTGCTGCCCCTGCCCGGGGTGTAGGCCGGGGACCCTTGCCGGGGACTCCGCCGCCGCCTCGCAATACGACCCCCGTCGTACATGACAAGAAATATGGCCGCAATGACCTGGTCACGGTCGCCAACATTCTGTCGGGAGAGAAAAAACAGGTCAAATACAAAGTCGCCGAGCCCCTATTGAGCCAAGGCTGGACGTTGTTGGAGGAGTAAGCCAAAAGACTAGAGGGCTAGAGGGCCTTCCTGAGGTTTAAGGGGAGGATGACTCATCCTTTAGCTCGTTGGAGGCTCCTGGTTTTAGTACTTTTTGGCAAAGCCCCTGCGCGCGGCGAAGGTCCGCCATGAAGTTCCAGGATAAAAGACATTAAACGTTTAAGCGGACACGCCATAGCGCGAAGCGTGAGCCCTCAAGCTCCCTAGCCTACAAGCCTCAGCGCGAAGCGCGTGCTCTCTAGCGCCCAAGCCAAGGCTTAGGATCCTGATTGTTGGTATCCATCCACAGCTCAAAGTGAAGCGTGGATTCGCCCGTTTCAGGATCTGCAGCCACACGACCGATGGCTTCTTTGGTGCTGACTTTGTCCCCCGTTTTTACAAAAACATCCTCCAAATTGGAATAAACCGTGAAGTAGTTTCCGTGGCGGATAAGCACGACGCGGTTGGCGCCGGGAATGCGGACCACCGTCGATACTTCGCCTTGAAAGACTGCGCGAACCTGAGATTTGCTCGGGGTTCCAATGTCCACTCCCGGATTCTTGATCGTCACGCCCGAGGTTCCCGGAACAGGATTTTCACCAAAATTCTGAGTAATAATCCCTCGCTCCACCGGCCAGGGTAATTTGCCTTTATTTGCCGCAAAATCTTTCGCAAGCGCAGCGCCTTCAGGCGTCAAAGCAAAGGACTCAGGGGAGCTACCTGCTTGGGTTGTGCTGCCTGGATTTTGGGCTTCCGCTTGCTTTCGAGCCGCCTCTCGTTGGCGCCTTAATTCATCCTGGATGATTCGCTGAATTTGCTGCTCCAGCTTTTGCATTTCAGAACGCTTCTTTTTGATTTCCGTTGCGATTTGACTCTCCTTTTTCTTCAGCTTGGCAACCGCGGCTTCCTGCTGGCTCTTTTCTGCCACGAGCTCTTGCTTTTGGGCCACTTCCTGGCCGAGCAGTTGGCGCTTTCGTCCTTGTTCTGCTTCCAATGCTAAAATAGCCTGGGCCTTAATCTCTTGTAGGGCCTTGATTTCCTCCACTTGGGTTTGGCGGAATCCACTATACTGACGCAAGAAATACAACCGCTTGAGGGCCTGCTGCAAATCGTCCGAAGCAAAAACAAAGGCCAGTGCACTGCTGGGGGTGCCCCGCTTTTGGGCCTCGCGAAGCATTCCCGCATATTTTTCTTTGAGTGTTTTGATTTCGCCATCCAGGCGCGCCATTTCATTTTTGAGGCGGCGAATTTCCCGGTCTGAATTGGAGATTTGGGCTTGGACTGTCCGAATCAACTCCTGCCGAGCACGAACTTTTTTATCGAGGGCCCGAACTTGGTTCAGCGTGAGCTCCTTGTCCTTTTGGGTCTTCTTGAGGATGCCGTTGGCGACCTCGATTTCATCCTGAAGCTGGGTTTTGCGCTGTTCGAGCTTTTCTTTTTGGGTCGGCTGTTGCGCCCAAGTCGAGTAACTCAGCCCGATCAAGGCAATCCCCCAAATGGCTTTGTTAAAACTCCACACGCGCATAGCCCGAAGGTAGGGTAAAGGGGAAACTCAACGATGCCTGCTCCCAGCCAGATTGATTGGGTTCAAACCTCAATCCACCCTCGGTGCTCGCTCCCTTAAATTGGGCGGTCCAGCCCCCTGAAACATCGTAGTCCACCCGGGCCTGCGCTAGGATAGCGTTCACCTTGAGCTCTTGAGAAATCAGGCGGTGTGGCGCTTGCTGAGTCAACACAAGCGTCAGCTCCCCTTGGTGGTCTCCCCGCCGCACGGGGTAGCGTACGGTCCACAGGGCCTGCTGGCCGTCCGAAGAAGCCGTCAAGACCATGCCCACAACCGAGGTGGGTAGAGAAATCGGCTGAGCCGTAAGCAGGTAAATGAGGTCCCAGGTGCTTACGGGCAGCCCCGCATCCGCCAACCGCGAGATTGGCTCAGTCAAGACTTTGTTCACAATGTGTGCATAGCCCTGAACACTGTCAGCATCGACCTGCACGCGAGCGAGCTTGAGGCCCATCAAGGGATCCGCGATATCCAACCACACGAGGGGTGCGCTTTGTTCCGTACTAATACGCACTTCGAGCCGGGCCTTTTGGCTGGTGCCGGGGTAGTCCACTTGGGCCGAGCCTTTTGCGCGGTAAAACGGCGCTTCCCAGTCAAACTCTTCGAACTGTGATTTAAGGGCTTCGAGGACAATGGATTCGTTGGAGCGAGGAGGAGGCGTTTGCAAAGTAATATCCGTTGGGGTCTTTCGCCACGCGCCACAGCTGGCCAACAGGGTGCTGGCTATAAGGAGAGCGAGTAGGGAAAGACGGTTCATAGCGAAGTTTCTAGAAGGTCGGATTGAANNGGCCTTGGTCAGGTAGGTTTCCATGTCTTCCTTTCGGTCCAAATGGTAAAAAATTTGCGCGGCGTGAATACAGGCTTCTGCGCTTTTATCCCCACCAAATTTCAAACATTCTGACATAGCGCCTTGAGCTTTAGACCACTTCCCCTGCATCATGAGGACAAAGGCATATGTGTCCCAGTAGTTCGCATTCTCTGGCTGAGCTTCGAGAGCAGCCATCGCCATCGTTTTGGCGTCGTCCAATCGCACACCAAATTGGGCCAAATAGTAGGCGTAGTTGTTTTTGGCTTGCACGTGATCCGGGAAAAAGAGGAGTAAGCGGTCCAAGGAGGCTGACATGTTTTCGAGGTCCCCCGCATGGCAGTACGCCGTTCCGAGTCGGAAATAATACTCTGGAGCAAGCGGGCTATTCCCCTGGTTTCGGGATTGACTTCGGCGAAGGCCCAATAGGAATGTAGTAATGGCTTGTGCTGGCTGGCCATTCATGTCTAAGGCCGCGCCCAACAATAAGGGAGCCCGTTCGTGATCAGGGAACACTTCGTTGGCCGCGAATGCAGTCGCTAAATAGCCCATCAAATCCCCCATTTCGTGTTGGGTGACCGCCAGGGACTCATAGGTTTCCCAAATTTGACCGCCCGGGAGTTTTAAGCTCTCTTCCAACCCTCGAATAGCCTCCCACGTTTTTCCATACGCCTGCA
>DNWN01000014.1:5640-10005 GCA_003507115.1 Cryomorphaceae bacterium
GTCAACCTCAAAAATGCCTGCCAGGCTGGATGGTCCTTGGCCAAATTGGCCCCTGTAAGTTCCTCGAGAATGACTACGAAGTCTTGGGCAATGGCTTCCTCAGAAAAGTCCGGATTTCGGTAAATCGCTTCAAAGGCGGCCTCGGCTTCGGCCTCGCGTTGGCCTACCTGCAGGAACTTCGCCCGGGCCATTTGGACAGGGAGCGCCTCGGGGAATCGCTGAAAAAGGAGCTCCATCGCGATGTACGCTTCATTGTCCAGCCCAAAGTCGTTCAGGAGCAAACAATACCGGATGCTGGCATCGATTTCAAACTCGGGGTATTGGAACAGGCGGGCCATGTTGGCCAACGCGGAATCGGCCTCGCCCAGATTCGCGTAGAGGTTGCAAATAGCTGCCGTACGTTCCATGTTGGGCGGCAAAAAGCGGTCGCCGGCTTTCAAGAAAACGATGGCCCGCTCCAAATCCCCACGGCTGTAGGCCGTTTGAGCACAGGTGGAGATGAGCTCTTCGTCCACAAAGTCGCCCCCCAAAAAGAGGCGGAACTGACCGAGGCGAAGAATCTCCTCGCTGTTCCCCGTGATGCGGGCAATGTTGAATAAAACGGCCAGGTCGCCGCTGTTGAGTTGGCCTGAATTCAAACGCTTCTCAATGCGCTTTGCGGCTTTCTCAAAGAGCTTGAAGGGCTTGCCTTTTTGACCCTCTTCCAAGATGGCCATGCCCTCAAAATAGAGGCTGAGTGCCTTCAAATCTTGCGAAACGAAGCGCAGTTCAGCCCCCGATGGGACTGCTTGCGCCTGAACAGAGGTGCTGAAGCATAGGGCTAGCCAAAGCCCAAAAATCCACCTCCGCCCCATCTTATCCCTCCAGCCGGCTGTAGTCTCCCAAACTCAAAGACTGGAAGCGGCCGTCAATGTGGGCGTGCTGGCCAATCATGGAATTGTGAAGGGTGATGTTCATAATCGAGGTGTTGGCACCAATGATGCAATCGCGCAAGGTGCTGTTCTCCACGGTGGAGTGTGCGCCGATGCTCACATAGGGCCCCACGGTAGCATTGACAATTTTCGCGCCAGAGCCAATAAAGCAAGGCTCGAGGATGGTCGCATTCTCCAAAACGGCATCCGGAGCCACCAGGGTTTCTTCGTTTTTGACAAAATCCAAAATGCGGCCATTCGTCTCCACCGTCACGTCCTTGTTGCCACAGTCCATCCAGGCATCGACCTGACCGGGAACCATGCGCAGCCCGTCGTTTTTCATGTTTTCCAAGGCATGCGTGAGCTGGTACTCGCCCCCACCTTTGATATCGTGGTCGATGAGGTGCTGGAGCTCCTTTTTCAGGCGCGCACCGTCCTTGAAGTAGTAAATGCCGATAATGGCCAAATCGCTAATGAACTCTTGGGGCTTCTCCACAAAATCGGTGATGCCGCCGTCTTCGCTCAATTTCACCACGCCAAAGGGGCGGGGGTCCTCCACTTGGTTGACCCAAATCACCGCGTCGGCCGAAGCGTCCAATTGGAATTTGGCACGGAACAGCGTGTCCGCAAAGGCCACCACACAGGGGCCGTCCAACGCGTCTTCCGCGCACAGCACGGCATGCGCCGTACCCAAGGGCTTTTCTTGGTAGTGGATGCTGCCTTTTGCGCCCAGTCCTGCAGCTACATCGACGAGCATGGTTTCTACTTCGCTGCCAAAGTCGCCCACCACATAGGCAATACGGTTTAGGTCACTTCCCACAATCTTGGCAATGTCTTCGACCAAGCGCTGCACAATGGGCTTGCCGGCGACGGGCAAAAGGGGCTTGGCCGTCGTCAAGGTGTGGGGACGCAAGCGCGAGCCGCGGCCTGCCATGGGAATGATAATGTTCATCGTTGTTGCGCTAAAAGGTATGGTTCCCCAAAGGTACAATGCAGCAAGAGGCTGATTTTAGGCAAATTCTCTAGCAAGTAGGGGTTATTTCTGGCCCGAATGTCCAAATCCGCCCGCCCCGCGCGCGGTTTCGTCCAAGGCTTCGACGGGGGTCCAGGCAAAGCGCTCGTAGCGCGCTACCACTAGCTGAGCAATGCGGTCACCGGGGGCCACGGTAAAGGCCTCCTGGCCGTGGTTGATCAAAATGACCCCCACGTCTCCGCGATAGTCGGCGTCAATGGTGCCCGGGCTGTTCAATACGGTGACGCCGTGTTTGTAGGCCAAACCAGACCGAGGGCGCACTTGGGCTTCAAGGCCTTGGGGCAGGGCGATGTGCAAGCCTGTGGGGATCAAGCGGCGTTCGCCCGGCTGGAGGGTGACAGACGCCTCGAGGTGGGCGCGCAGGTCCATGCCGGCGCTGTCGAGGGTAGCAAATTCGGGGAGGGGGTTGTTGGAGCGGTTGACAATCTGAATGTCCATCGGTCAGGTGCTTGAGGGTTTGCGGCGAAGCAGATCGCGTTCGGCATAGCCCACAATCGCGATCATAATGCCCGCACAGAGCAGAGACGGCCAGACCAATGTAAGGCTGTAAAAAGCCGCCACCCAGCCCAAGAAGGCCGCCGAAAGAACATAGAGCGCCAAGCGGCCAAAGCGGTAGGGAACCGGAAAGTGGTACTGCCCTAAGGCCACACTCAGCCCGAGCATGGCCATGTAACTCGCCAAGGTGGTCCAGGCGGCACCCAGGATGCCGACCCGGGGAATCCAATAGAGGTTGCCCAGCACCGTGACCGCAAAACCGGTCAAGGTAATGTAGAGGCCCATGCGGGTTTGGTCCGACAGTTTGTACCACATGGAGACTTGGGTATTCATCGACAAGAAGACATTGGCCATCAGCAGGAAGTACAAGAGGGGCAGACTGTCCCAATATTTGGCATCAATGAAGTACTTGATGCCCCCCAGCCCCGCGAGCACGAGGACCATGCCGATGCTCAGGATGCCCGTAAATACCCGGAGGACGTCCGCGAGCTGCTGTTTGGTCTGGGTAGATTCCTTGAAAAAGAAGGGCTCGGCGGCAAAGCGGAAGGCTTGGTTAAAGAGGATAATAAAGATGGACAGTTTATAAATGGCCGAATACGTGCCCACCGCCTCTTTCGCTTCGCCCAAAGGCATCAGATATTCGATAAAGAAGCGGTCTGCCATTTCATTGGCCACCCCGGGCAATCCAGCGAGCAAGAGGGGCAATCCAAAAGCCAGCATGGTCTTCCAAATACCTACATCAAAGCGGCGCTGCATGGCAAAAAACTCCGGAAGTAGCATGAAAATCATCGCGGCGCTCGCCGCCAAATTCGCAATCAGCACCCAGCCTACCTGCAGGTCTGGCAACCAAAAGCCCGCCTGAGGGAGAATCAAGAAGAAGGCGTAGCAAAGAATAAAGTTGACAGCGATTTGGGTGATTTTGATGGCGACAAAGCGTTTGGCGCGGCGCTGGGCTCGGAGGCGGGCGAAGGGCACGGCCGCCACCACGTCCATGGCGACGATCCAGGCCATCATGAGGACCAGTTCGGGCCGGTCGCCCATGCGCAGAAGTTCGGCGGCAGGCACATAAACCCAGGCCATGGCGGCCAGAAATAGCAGAGAGCTCGCCAACAAACTCCACATGGCCGTCGAATAGACGGTGGGCTCATCGGCGCCGGCTTTTTGGCTAACCCGGAAATAGGCCGTCTCAAACCCATAGGTCAAAATGACCATGAGGAAGGCGATGCTGACGTAAAGGAGGGAGTTGACGCCGTATTCGGATTTGCTCAAAACAACCGTCAAAAGCGGGGTCAAGGCAAAGTTGAGCACCCGAGCAAGGATGCTGCTGAGTCCGTAGAGGGCGGTGTCCCCCATGAGCGATTTCATGCCCGACATGCTTCAAAGGTACGCGAATGCTTTCCTCTGCACAGGAGATATCCCGGCGGGCTACCTTTGAGCTGTGGATCCCTACTTTGACCCTTTCCGCGACGCCCAAGTTCTGGCCGATCGCTACCGCCTTTTGGGTGCGTCCCTGCACCGAACTCCCGTGATGACTTCCCGAAGTATGGATGATTTTGCGGGGGGCTCGCTCTTCTTTAAGTGCGAGAATTTCCAGCGCTCGGGGGCCTTCAAGATGCGCGGGGTTCAAAACGCGCTGCTCGAATTAGATCGCGCGGGCTTGCCCGCCGCCGGTGTAGTGACCCATTCTAGCGGCAACCACGGCCAAGCCCTCGGCTGGGCCTGCGCCGAAAAGGGCCTGTCCTGCACCGTCGTCATGCCCTCCAATGCCCCCGCCTTCAAGAAGCGCGCTGTGGCGTTAACGGGTGCGCGCATCGTCGAGTGTACGCCAACCCTCGCCGCCCGAATCGAGGCCGTGGAGGCCGTCCAGCGCGAAACGGGCGCCGTCGAAATCCATCCCTCCAACCAGGCCCCCGTGATATTGGGCCA
>DNWN01000014.1:10076-27616 GCA_003507115.1 Cryomorphaceae bacterium
GGCACCTCGGTGCGAGTCTTTGCTGGCGAGCCCACCGGGGCCGACGACGCCTTCCGGAGTTTGGCTTCAGGTAAAATTGAGCACAACGAAAATCCTCAAACGGTCGCCGACGGCATGCGCACCGAGCTGGGGCACATCAATTTTCCGGTCATCAAAGCGCATGTGACCGCCATCCACACGGTGACAGATCCCGAAATTCTCCACGGCCAACTCCTGATTGCGGAGCGCCTCAAAATTGTCGTCGAAACCAATTGCTCGCCTCCCTTGGCAGCGGTGCTGAAGCACCCCGAGGTCTTCACGGGCCAACGCGTCGGGGTGGTTTTATCAGGCGGCAATCTCGACCTCCAAGCACATCGGTGGGGGACTGCCGGGTAGGTGCCTCTGACCTTTGATAGCCATTTTAGGCAAAAAAAATCCCGTCCAAATGGGCGGGAATTGGCATGGGCGTTTGGCCTAAGAACAAGCAACGGTGCATACGAGAATCGAGAAGAGGCTCAGAAATCTAACTCTCGCCTCCCAATAAGGGAGATCGCACCTCGCTACTTGCAGAATCAAAGGTGCAAAAATTTCTTATAGTAGTATATACAATAAGTCAAAATATTTGCTATGTTTGTCATGAATCTTTCGAAAACGAACGGATTCATCAAGGGTTGTAAAACGTCGCTGAAAATGCGACGTTTTCTATTTCTACACGTTTCGAACATTCTCTGTCCAAAAACCGCGCGATACCGATGCGTATTTCCCGGCCAATTCCTGCGCAAAACGCCGACTATGTAGGCTAAATGGGGTACTTTTGTGGCCGTATGAGCGAGACTTCATCCCATTCTGCTTCGAACGCCCCGCAGCCCGTGGGAGCCTATCCCATGACTCGTCGCGTAGGCAACCTCTTGTTTTTGTCGGGCGTCGGACCCCGCAAGCCAAAGAGTGACACCAGCGCCGCTTCCGTCCCCGGATTGGTGCTTGATTCTCAAGGACACATCGTCTCGTATGATTTTGAGATGCAAGTGCACTCGGTGATGGCGAATGTGAAAACCATCCTGGAAGAAGCCGGCGCTTCGTGGGATCAATTGGTGGATATCACGGTCTATTTGACTGACATGAAGCGGGATTTTGCCACGTTTAACCGTTTGTACGCCGAATACTTTGAGGGCATCAATCCCAAGCCCTGCCGCACAACCGTGGAAGTGCTCTCCCTGCCCACCCCCATTGCCGTCGAATTGAAGTGCATCGCGGCCCTATGAGCCAGAAATTTACCGAGCGCGGGGCGCTCCATCTGCCACAAATTCAAAAAGAGGTGCTCGCATATTGGGACGCCCACGACGTTTTTGCCCAATCCATCCGCCAAGACGGGCCCGAGTTTGTGTTCTATGAAGGACCCCCTTCAGCCAATGGATTGCCCGGCATCCACCACGTGATGGCGCGCGCGTTGAAAGACCTGTTTTGCCGCTACAAAACCCAAAAAGGCTTTAAAGTTGACCGCCGTGCCGGCTGGGACACCCACGGCCTTCCCGTCGAGCTCGGAGTGGAAAAAGAGCTGGGAATCACCAAAGAGGACATAGGCAAGACCCTGAGCGTAGAGGCCTACAACGCAGCGTGCCGCGAGGCGGTGATGCGCTACACGGACGTTTGGAACAACCTGACGACCCAAATGGGATATTGGGTAGACATGGATCAGCCCTATGTGACCTACACCTCCAAATACATGGAGACGGTCTGGTGGCTTTTGGCCCAAATCCATCAGAAAGGCCTGCTTTACAAAGGGTACACCATTCAGCCCTACTCGCCCAAGGCGGGAACGGGCTTGAGTTCGCACGAACTCAACCAGCCCGGCTGCTACCGTGACGTCACGGACGTTTCGGCCACCGCCCTGTTTGCCATCACGCCGAGCGCCCAATCCGAAGCCCTTTTTGGCTCAGAACCCGTGCACATGATGGCCTGGACAACCACTCCCTGGACGCTGCCCTCCAATACGGCCCTCACGGTGGGCCCGAAGATTGTTTACGCCTTGGTGGACACCTTCAACCCCTACACCAAGGAAAAGCAGCGCGTCATCTTGGCGGAATCCTTGATTTCTAAACACTTCCGCGAAGAAGATCAAAACGTGGAAGGCGGCCCCGAAGGCAAAGTCCTCCCCTGGGCCGTGGTGAGAACCCTCCCAGGCAGCGAACTCGTCGGCCTTCGCTACGCCCAATTACTGCCCTATACGCTGCCCTACGAAAACGCGGAAAATGCCTTCCAAGTGATCCCCGGCGACTTCGTCACGACCGAAGATGGAACCGGCATTGTCCATACGGCGCCCACGTTTGGTGCCGATGACGCGCGTGTTGCGGCGGCTGCCGGCGTTCCACCTATGTTGGTCTTGGACGAAAACGGCACGCCCGTGCCCTTGGTCGACCTACAAGGCCGTTTTGTGAAGCAAATGGGTGATTTGGCCGGCATGTACGTGAAGAACGACTACTATGCGGACGGTGAAAAGCCCGAACTCAGCGCCGACGAACGTATTTCCATCCAGCTCAAGCAAGAAGGAAAGGCCTTCAAAGTGCAGAAGTACAGCCACAGCTACCCCCATTGCTGGCGCACGGACAAGCCGGTTCTCTACTACCCCTTGGACAGCTGGTTCATCAAGACGACGGCGGTCAAAGAACGCTTGCAGGCCCTCAACCAAGAAATCCAGTGGAAGCCCGCCAGCACAGGCACGGGCCGTTTTGGAAACTGGTTGGAGAACCTCAACGACTGGAACCTCTCTCGCAGCCGTTATTGGGGCATCCCCTTGCCTATTTGGCGCACCGAGGACGGCCGCGAAGAAATCCTCATCGACTCCATTGAGACTTTGAAAAAAGAGCTCGACAAATCCGTCGCTGCCGGACATATGGCCGAGAATCCACTCGCGAGCTTTGTGCCGGGCGATTTCTCCGAAGCCAACTATGCCCAGGTGGACCTACACCGACCGCATGTCGACGCATGGATCTTGACCTCTTCTTTGGGCGAACCCATGATGCGCGAAATGGACCTGATTGATGTGTGGTTTGACTCCGGCGCCATGCCTTATGCGCAGGTGCACTACCCCTTTGAGAATAAGGAGGCCGTCGACCAAAACAAAGCCTTCCCCGCCGACTTCATCGCCGAGGGCGTCGACCAAACGCGCGGCTGGTTCTTCACCCTCCACGCGATTGCTGGCCTCGTCTTCGATAGCGTGGCCTATAAAGCGGTTATATCCAACGGACTGGTCCTGGACAAGAACGGCCAGAAAATGTCCAAGCGCTTGGGCAATGCCGTGGACCCCTTTCAAGCGATGGATGATTACGGTCCGGACGCCCTGCGTTGGTACATGCTGACCAACGCCCAACCCTGGGACAACCTCAAGTTTGACTTTGCGGGCGTCCAGGAAGTTCAGCGCAAGTTCTTTGGAACATTGCACAATACCTATGGCTTCTTTTCGCTCTACGCCAACGTCGACGGATTTGACCCCGCAGCGGCTCCCATTCCCGTAGCCGAACGTCCCGAAATTGATCGATGGATTCTTTCCAAGTTGCACAGCTTGACGGCCGAAGTGACCGAGGCTTTGGACGATTTCGAACCTACGCGCGCCTTCCGTCCCATCAGCGACTTTGTCCAAGACGAACTATCTAATTGGTACGTACGCCTTTGCCGCCGCCGATTCTGGAAAGGGGAGCTGGGTCCCGATAAACTGGCGGCCTACCAAACCTTGTACGAATGCCTCGATACCGTGGCTCGTCTCATAGCGCCCGTGGCCCCCTTTTATGCGGAGCAACTCTACCGAGACCTTCACCCCCGTGCGTTTTCCGTACACACCACGGATTTCCCGAAGGCAGAGTCCGCCTACATGGATGCCACCCTCGAGCGCCGTATGGCCCTCGCGCAGCGGCTGAGTTCCTTGGTCCTGAGCGTCCGTAAAAAAGAAAAAATCCGCGTACGCCAACCCATCGCCCGAGTGCTCGTACCCGTCCTGAGTCCTGCCCAAGCGGAAGATGTCCAAGCGATTGAAGCCTTGGTCCTCGCCGAAGTCAATGCCAAGCACATTGAATTGGTGGATGAGGCCTCCGGCGTCTTTGTGAAACGAGCCAAAGCCCACTTCAAATCCTTGGGACCAAAGGCAGGACCGAAAATGAACGAAGTGGCTCAGGCCATCGCCGCCCTGTCTCCCGACGCCCTTGCTGCGCTCGAAACGCATGGTGAATACACCTTGCACCTCTCCCAAGGGCCCTTTGCATTAGGTCTCGAGGACGTGGAGGTCCAAACGGATGATATCCCCGGGATGGCCGTGGCCTCTGAGCGAGGAACCACCTTGGCCGTGGACTTGACCTTGACGCCCGCTTTGATCCAAGAAGGGATGGCGCGCGAGGCGGTGAACCGCATTCAAGGATTGCGCAAGGATAGCGGGCTAGAGATCACGGACCGCATCCATTTGTGGGTCGATAGTTCGGCAGAAGCCCTGGCCGCCATCCGTGCCCATGAGTCCTACCTTATGGCTGAAGTTTTGGCGGATTCCGTGGTGTTTGGCCCAGGCCACGCGGGAGTATTCCGCGTTATCACTGATTTGGAAGGGCATGCCATCACCATTGGGCTAGAAAAGGCGGGATAATTAACACTTGAATAAAGGTTGGTAATATTCCTATTGCGTATATTCGGCCCTCTTTACTCATTGGAATCATGGAAAACAAGACCGAACGCTACAGCGATGCCGAGCTCGAGGAGTTCCGCATTTTGATTCAAGGCAAGATTGAAAAAGCGGAAGAAGACCTTCGTATTCTTCGGGAGCAGTTCACCAATAACATGGACAACGGCACCGAGGACACCTCGCCTAGTTTCAAGAGTTTTGAAGAGGGTTCCGAGACGATGAGCAAGGAGGCGAACGCCCAATTAGCTGCCCGTCAGGAGAAATTTTTGCGCGACCTCCGCGCCGCCATCATTCGCATCGAAAACAAGACCTACGGCATGTGCCGTGTCACCGGAAACCGCATTGAAAAAGAGCGCCTCAAATTGGTTCCTCACGCCACGATGAGCATGGAAGCCAAGCTAAAACAGCGGTGAACGCATCCCTCAAGTGGCCCCTTCTTACCGCGGCCGTCTTGGTTTTTTTGGACCAGTGGCTCAAGCTGTGGATTAAAACCTCCTTTGCCCTGGGCGAAAGCCTGCCCATCACCTCCTGGTTTCAGTTTCATTTTACCGAAAATCCCGGGATGGCCTTTGGCATGGAGTGGGGGGGGATCGCAGGGAAATACGCCCTTTCCTCCTTTCGTATTTTGGCCATCGGCGGCATCCTTTGGTACATGCGTCGCCTGGCCCAAGGGGGCGCGACCTCCTTTGTCCTCATCGCCTTTGGCATTGTGCTCGCCGGAGCCATGGGCAATGTGGTCGACAGCTTATTCTACGGGCTCTTTTTTGATCGGGGGCTTGTCTACCAGGCCGAATATGGCGACTGGATGATGTATACCGGCGTGGCACAATGGGGCAGCGGGTACGCTCCCATGCTGCTTGGAAATGTCGTGGACATGCTCTACTTCCCTTTGTGGGAGGGCGTGTTGCCTTCTTGGATTCCCTTTTGGGGCGGAGACTATTTTATCTTCTTCCGCCCCATCTTTAACTTGGCTGACGCATGCGTCACGGTAGGGGTCGTGCTTCTGTACTGGAGCTCCCGCCGTCCCCAGAGCTGGGGAAGCCAGCGATAAAACTAGAACCGCGTATGAACCGCTTATCTCTCCTTTTTGGCCTCTTTTTTACCCTAGGCCTTTCGGCCCAGACGTTTAAATGCGGCACCCTCAGTCCCGAAGCGCGCGAACGCCTCAAGCGCGACATGGAATTCTTAGCTTCAGATGACCTGCAGGGACGTCTCCCCGGCACCGAAGGCGCCAACGAAGCCGTGGCCTACATCATTCGCAATTTCCAAGAAGCGGGATTGCGTCCCTTCTTTCCAGGCGGCTTCACTCAGCAATTCAGCGCACCCCGACCCGCACATTTGCCGAAACAAGGCAATTGGATTCGCATTCAGGACGACAGTCTTTTTGTGAATTCCGGTACGACGGCAGCCCCGGCATTTGTGCTCTTACCCTACAGCCAAAGCAGCGCCTTGGAGGGCAGTTCCGTCTACATCCATGCGGGCATCCAAGGCGTGCATTATCAGGGAACGTCTTTGTTGGGACAAATCGTCACCATGGACTGGGAGCTCTCTCCCAAGGACCAAAAAAAATATTCCGGCCAAACTTCCTTGAGCTCCCGCATTCAAAACGCCAAGCAGGCCGGCGCCAAAGCCATCATTCTACTCGATCGCAAAAACAAGAAGGGCATTACCCAAATGATGCTGCGCCGTCAGCGCGACCTGGGCATACCCGTTGCTCTGGTCAGCGGGAAAAGATGGGTGCGCAAACTGCGCCGTGCGCAAAAAGACGTGGGACTGCAGATAACCATCCAGGAGCGTGGCGCGGAAGCCTACAACGTCGCAGGCTTCCTGGACTTGGGACAGCCAACCACCATCGTCGTGGGGGCCCATTACGACCATGTCGGTCTCGGAAAATGGGGCTCGCGCAATCCTGATGCCGAAGGCCAAGTGCACAATGGCGCGGATGACAACGCGAGCGGAACCGCCGTCCTCATGGAACTCGCCCGTGAAGTGAGCCTATACCCCGAGGTGCAGGGCCGCAACATCCTTTTCGTGGCCTTTTCGGCCGAAGAAGACGGTTTGCTCGGCTCCAAGTACTTTGTCGAAAACTGCCCGGTGCCCGTCCACGACTTTGCCTACATGCTCAACATCGACATGGTGGGCCGTCTAAATCGGGCGGATAGCCTGATGATCTACGCCACGGGATCCGCCGCCGAGTGGGCCAGCGTCTTGCGTGACATGCCCTGCGATCAATTTGGCATTGAGAACATCCCCGCGCTCTTTCCGCGCTCGGACCATGCGCCCTTTGTCCGCGCCGGAATCCCCGCCATCATGCTCCACACGGGGTTGCACGAAGACTACCACGGCCCCACCGACGATCTCGATAAGATTGACATGGACGGGCTCGTCAAGGTGACCGAAGCAGCCCTCGAAATCTTGGAGCGGGCACAGAAACACCCCCGACTTACATTTATCGATATCGCTCAACGAAGCGAGCGCGTACAATAATGGGAAAAAATCCATCCATTGCGGTTTTGGGGAGTGGCTCTTGGGCGACCGCCCTGGTCAAAATTCTCTCGCAGAACAACGACCGTGTGGGTTGGTGGGTGCGCAGCGATGAGGCGATTTTACATGTCCAAATTCATCACCACAACCCCAAGTATCTCTCTGAGGTCGAATTGGATGTGGAAAAATTAGACATGGATAGCGATATCCGTGCGGTAGCCGAAGAAGCGGACATTTTGGTCTTGGCCATCCCCTCTGCATTTTTGGCGGAAGCGATTGAGCCCATTCGTGACCTCTTGCCATCCAAAAATGTGTTTTCAGCCGTCAAGGGCATCGTTCCCCAAACCTACCAAATTGTTGGGGAGTTTCTCCACGACAGCTTTGGGTTGAGTTACCAACAGTTCGGGGCCATCCTTGGGCCCTGCCATGCAGAAGAGGTCGCCCTGGAGCGCTTATCCTATTTGACCATTGCCTCCCAGAATGACCAGTTGGCCCGAATCATGGCCAAGAAAGTCAGCGGCCCGGCCATTCAAACCAATTGCACCGACGATATCTACGGCACGGAATACGCTTCGGTGCTCAAGAACATTTATGCCATCGCTGCAGGAATTTGCCATGGATTAGGCTATGGCGACAACTTCCAGGCTGTGCTCGTGAGCAACGCCCTGGTGGAAATGAAGCGCTTCATTAAGGCAGTGGAGCCGATGAAGCGCGATATTTCACGCACGGCCTATTCGGGGGATCTGTTTGTGACGATGTACTCACCCTTTTCACGAAACCGCACACTCGGAAACCTCATTGGCAAGGGATACACCGTGCGCAGTGCCATGTTGGAAATGAGCATGGTGGCCGAAGGATACTACGCCGCCAAGCTGATTCGCGACGTCAAAAAATCCAAAGAGGTTCGCATGCCCATTGCCGCAGCTGTCTATAAAATCTTGTACGAAGGAAAGTCCGCGAAAAAAGTGATTCGAGAGTTATCCGAAAAACTCAAATAGCCACTCGGGGCTTTGTACTTTTACTCCCACTAATCGCAAGAACATGGCATTAAGCATATTTTTGGGCATGATTGGCCCTTGGCAAATCGTTTTGATCGTGGCATTGGTTCTTTTGCTTTTTGGAGGTCGTAAAATTCCTGAGTTGATGAAAGGCTTGGGCGGTGGCGTCAAGGAGTTCAAGAAAGCACTGAAAGAAGACGAAGACGATACGTCCAAGGACAAAGAGTGATCTACCCTTCGATTGAGTCCCTACACTCGGCTTTGCATGCCGGACAGACCTCCTGTGCCGAATTGGTAAAGGAAGCGCTTCAGCGCGCCGAAGAAAAAGCCGATCTCAACATTTTTATTGAACTCTTTCCCGAAACGGCTCGCGCCCAGGCCCGAGCGGTCGATGCCAAATTAGCCGCGGGAACAGCCGGCCCGCTCGCTGGGGTGACTATTGCCCTCAAAGACAACCTGTGCTTCAAGGGGCATGGCGTCAGTGCGGGCTCGAACATGCTCCGCGGCTTCGAATCCCAATTCACCGCTACGGTCGTTCAAAGATTGATCGATGCCGATGCCATCATCCTAGGGCGCACGGGGTGTGACGAGTTCGCCATGGGCTCCTCCAATGAAACCTCGGCCTACGGACCGGTCAAAAACCCGGTCGATCCTTCCCTGACGCCAGGGGGCTCTTCGGGTGGCTCCGCCGCCGCTGTGGCTGCAGGCATCTGCCACGCCGCTTTGGGGTCAGACACCGGCGGATCCATTCGCCAGCCCGCCGCCTTTACGGGCACCTATGGGGTCAAGCCTACGTATGGCCGCGTATCCCGCCATGGCGTGATTGCCTACGCCTCGTCCTTTGACCAAGTTGGGCCCTTCGCGCGCTCCTTGGACGACTTAGCGCGAATCACCGAGGTGATCTCAGGCGCCGATGCCTTCGACACGACGTGTTCCGAACGTCCCGTGCCCGCCATGGGGCCCATTCCTGCAGAACGGCCCTTCACCTTTGGCTACTATAAGGAAGTATTGGACAACCCCGCCCTAGACGCGGAAATCCGCCAGTACTTCTTTGACCGCGTCGACCAATTGAAGGCCGCGGGACACCGCGTCGAAGCGCTGGATTTTCCCTATTTGGATGCCTTAGTGCCCATTTACTATATCCTCACCACGGCGGAAGCGAGCTCCAACCTTGCCCGCTACGACGGCGTGCACATTGGCCACCGAAGTGAGAAGGCGACGGATCTCGAGTCGCTCTACAAAAAGTCTCGCTCCGAGGGCTTTGGCGAAGAAGTACAACGCCGCATCTTGCTGGGAACCTTCGTCCTGAGCGCCGGCTACTTTGACGCGTTTTATGGCAAGGCACAGAAAGCCCGCCGCGTGGTTCGCGATGCCACCCTCGAGGCCTTGACCCAGGTCGATGCCCTCATCGGGCCCACCACACCCCACACCGCGTTCCCGCTAGGCCAGGAATACACGGACCCTACCGTGCTCTACTTAGAAGACATTTTTACGGTTCAAGCCCCCATCGCCGGCATCCCGGCTATGAACATTCCCGCGGGTCCTCATTCAAATGGCCTGCCTTTTGGTATGCAAATCATGGCGGGTCCGTTTGATGAACCCAAACTGTTCCAGGCCGCTCACATTTTAGACTGCCTGTAATGCCTCGCTTCTTCCTTTTTTTGGCCTTGACCTTGACGATGTCCATGTTTGGACACGGGGGAGATAGCTTAGTGCCCAAATTCCCCCTCGCCAACAAAGCTGACTCCCTCTATGCGCGTTGGTTGACCAGCCGAGCGGAACAAACCTTCGTCCACCACGCCATCAAAGGGGTAGACACCGCCGCAGCGGATATTTTAGGTGTCTCCGATGCTGTGATCGCCCAGCGTTTGGCGACGCTTGATCAGCGGTCCCCCATGGACTTGCGCTTCACGCCCGACGTCAAGAATTCCATCCAGTTTTATTTGGGTCGTCGCAAGGAATTCCTCGGGCGAGTCATCGGGCGATCCACCTACTATTTCCCGATTTTCGAGGCGGCCTTGGACCGCTATAACATGCCGATGGAGCTCAAGTACTTGCCCATCATCGAAAGTGCTATGAATCCCTCCGCCACGAGTCCCGTCGGCGCCAAAGGCTTGTGGCAGTTCATGTATGCCACCGGAAAATTGCAAGGACTCGAAATCAGCTCCTACGTAGACGAGCGAATGGACCCGGTCAAAAGCACCGATGCAGCATGCCGCTATTTGAAGAAAATGTTTGACATGTTTGGCAGCTGGGAAATGGCTTTGGCCGCGTACAATGCGGGGCCGGGCAATGTCTCCAAAGCCATTCGGTATTCGGGCGGCAAAACGACCTATTGGGAAATCCGTCCCTTCCTACCCCGAGAAACGCGCAACTACGTGCCGGCCTACATCGCCGCCGTCTATGCCATGAACTACGCCGGACTACACGGGGTGCGGGCAGAAATGCCTCCCACCACCTTCTTTGATGTCGACACCATTAATGCCACGGAGCCCGTGGGCCTCTACGATATCGCCCAAGTATTGTCCATTGATAGCACGCTGATCACCGTCTTGAACCCCCAGTACAAGTTGCAACACGTTCCTGGACCAAAAGATGGAAAAATCTACAGCTTTGTCATCCCAAAAGCAGCTATCCCCGCGTACGTGGCCTTTGCGGACACCCTATACGCCACAACGGCCCATCGACTTAAGAAAGCCCCCCTTCCTCCGCCAACTCAAGTTGCCAGCAACACATCCTCGGGGGGTAGCGGCCGATACCATACCGTGCGCTCCGGGGACACACTCGGGGCCATTGCCAAAAAATACGGAGTGCGCGTCTCGGACCTCCAACGCTGGAATGGTCTTCGTGGCACCACGATCCGCATTGGCCAAAAACTCAAAGTGCGCGGATGATGCGGTTCGGGTGCATCCTTCTCCTCGCCGCCCTTCTGGGAGTGGCTTGCCAGTCGGAGCCTCAAACGGCCGAAGCCCGAGCCTTAGCTCGCAAACACAACCTTCCGAGCAGCAATGGCACCCACAATGAACTCACCCTTTTCTGTGATCGAGACCTATGGGAAGAGGAGCTGGGCGTCTTGCTTTTAGAGCACTTGGCCAAACCCATGGACGGCCTGCCCATGGCCGAACCCCATTTTGACCTCTCGCGCATTGATCAAGACGCCGTTTCCTCCCTGACCAAGCGATCCAAGAGCATACTCACCCTGGCCATTATTCCGGATTCAAGCAGCACCTTGGTCCTCAAGAATCTCTGGGCCGAACCGCAACTCGTCGTAGCCATCATTGCTCCCACCCAAGAGGCCTTGATTCAGCGCGTGAAGGCCAGTTTGCCCGAGGTGATCGCCCGATTTGATGCCCACGATGCGGAAGTCCTTGCCCGGCGTATCGCCTCCAACCAAAGTGCCACCATTGCGCCTTCCTTGGCCCAATTTGGCCTCGCATCCATGGTGCTTCCCAAAGGCTTCAAGACCACCCTGCAAGAAGATGGATTGGCCATCTTGCGGGAAGACACGAAAAAAAGCATTCAGTATTTGCTAGCCTGGGAGCAGCCTTGGGACGGGGAGCAGGATCCAAGCCAAGCGATATTGACGCGCCAAAACGAACTCCTAAGCCGCTACTTCGAAGGCACCCAGGATGGGAGCCATCTCGCTATTGAGCCCCGCATCCCTGTGGTTCAAAACTATGAGGAACTCGGCGGCACCTTCGCCTACCTCTCGCGAGGGCAGTTCCGCACCGAGGGGGGCTTTGGCGGCGGTCCCTTTGTCACCTACTCCTACGTGGACGAAGCACATGGACGGGTCTTGAGCATGACCTATTTGGTCTACGCGCCCAGCATGAAGAAGCGCAAAGTGATGATGGAACTCGAGTCCTCGCTGCGCTCGGTACGCCTCCGCTGAGGTCCGCTCAAGCAGAAAGGCCCCGAAGAATCTCCAGGCTGTGAATTTCCCCCATGCCGGGATGATGCCACCGAAGGCCCGTCAAAAAACCATCCAACAATTCGTTGCGGAGCCCCTTGTTCGGAATCTGACTGGGGTCCGCAAACCAACCCATAAGCGCCCGCGTGGTTTCTGGCGAAAGTCCTTCGGGATGGAGCAATGGGGCCGGGGCGCAGAGTCCTTCACGCAGATCAAAGGCCCAGCCCTCCACATAATGGGAGGGGTCCAAGGCAAATCCAAGATGATGCGCCACCACAGCCAACAATTCCACAGCGGCCATCGCCCAGGAAGACTTCGGCTGATCCCAGCGTTCCAACATCTCCTGTACGTCATCATAAAAGTCCGGAGTGCTATCACCCGTCTTCAGTGTTTTCAGCAATACCTCCGCCGCAAAGAGGCATAGGGTTTGGCCCACTGGGTCGCGTTGAATGCGGTTCCACAGTGGCGTGGCACGAACATCCGAGATTTTTTCCAAATGTCCCTTGTCCCGGTGTGTGACCACGGCTTCCAGCGCCGTCATCGGCAAGAGCAACGCGGGGCGCCAGCCCGAACGCCCACTTCGAACACTATGTACCATGTAGGATTGAATGCCAAAGGGGCGGGTCCAAAGCTTGAGAATATGAGCTTTGTCGCCATAGGCGATTTTCCCGAGCATCAGCGCTTGAACACTGTGGGTGCTCATGGGTTTCCGCGAACGATCACCCCCTGAACCACCGTGGTTTGGGTTCCCAGCGGGTCTGTGATCCAAAACAAATAAATGCCGGATGGCGCCCGTTCCCCGGATAGGCTATACGTATCCCAGGTGAATTGGCCCCCCGTGGCATACCCTTCATAGAGCAGCCGCCCATTGGTGTTGGTCACTTTCACATAGCTTTCAGGGACGAGTCCGCGGACAGACATGGGGCCATATTCCTCGGGTTTTAGCGGATTGGGGAAGACTTCGATCCCGGAATAGGAGGATGCCGTTTGGGTCGCCGTTGCCCGGTAGGAGAGCAGCCCGCGGTTCGTTCCAAAGTACACCTCGCCACTTGCTGGATCGACATAGATGGATTGCACCCGATTGCTCAGCAATGGACTGTTTTCCGCCGTGAAATGGTGGATGGTTTCTAAGCCATCAGCCGAGAGCAGGAAGACCCCCGCGTCCGCGGTGCCAATCCACTTACGGTTGGCGCCATCCAAAGCCATGGACAAGATGTTCTGTCCATTGAGCACGCGCTGATTGATGCCGTTTTCCGCCACCAAAAGGTATTGGGCATCGATACTCTTGCCATTGAAGGCATTGTAGGGAGAAAAGCATACCATCAAGCCATCGCTTGTGCCCAACCAAAGTTCTCCATCGTGATCAAAGAGCGCGGCTGGAACCGAGGCGCTAGGTAGGTTTCCACTCCCAGGACCGCGGGTCAATCGCCGAGTTGCCGTCGTCAGACCGGAGACTTCGATGGCCATCCAGCCCTCCGTACGGGACTGCAGCCAAAAGACGCCGTCTTCGTCCTGCAGGAGGGTTTTGACCGACTCGCCATTAAAGCTACCGGCCGAATAGCCCTGCCATTGCTGCGTGGTGGGATCATATCGGTGCAGGGGCTGGGCAGAAAGGGCGTTGCTGACCCACAAGGCACCATCCTGGCCCCAGCAGAGGCCGCCCGTCCGAACATCCGAAGGGCCTGAACCCGCCGCTGTCTGCAAGCTTGAATTGGTGTGATTCCACATCTGCACCAGCTGGTCGCCCGAAAATTCCAACACCCCCTTGCCCCAGCTGGCCGCAAACCAATGCGTCGGGTCCGAGGGATCATATTGAATGTCCAAAATGTCCTTGGCGCCCCCTAGTGCGCTTTCCTGCAAGGCCGTCCATCGGAGGCCGTCAAAATGGAGAACGCCCTCGTTGGTATAGGTTGCCGTCCAGGTAGCATCCACGGCTCCTGTCAATACGTGCACACCCTCGGGGCCACCCTCCAGCGCATAGGCTTGGGCAGATTGGGGATCTTGGACAGCCCGATGCTGCGCGTAGTCGGGGTTATCGACAAAGGTGAGTCCGCGGCCGCGGTTGGCGACATACAAGGTCCCCTTCGCGTCCACCGCGGCATCGTAGGGATGGAAGGCTGTATTGTTGCCAAATCCGGAGGATACCGTAGCGCCCAGGCTGGCATCGAGGGCCACCTCCGTCACTCCAAAAGAACGCACGACCAAAAACCCGTTTAAGCTTCGACGCAAGCGACGCACCGCGGGCTGGTCGGTCGTATCCAGGGGCAATGGGATCCAATTTCCGGAATATCCATACCAGACATCCAAGGACCCCTCGGGCTGAACCAAAAAGCGGCCTTGCTGCACTGCAAGCCGCGCGATGGATTGGTCCTTCCAGCGGGAATGAGGCACCCAGGAAGTAGGGAGATACAAGGGGTCATTCAAGGACACCGCCCACAGGCCCGAGGCGGTCGCCGCAAAGAGGCTGTCGCCCTCTATACTCAAGTCATAGGCTGGGGTCGTGCCACCGTCTGCCCGCAATAGGTAGGTGCCTTGGACCACACCATAGGTCAAATTCAATTCGACAATACCAAATCCCGTGGCCGCAAATGCGCGCTGTTCATCGGCAAAGACCACCGCGCGAATGTCTGACTGCCCAGGATAGGCCCCACTCTGGGGGATGTCCCCAATGCGGCGCACATCTTGGTGCGACCAGATGTCCATACCCCCGTCACTGTAGCCGAGGAGGGCCTTTTTCCCCAGGGGGGAGGCCTCCGCACAGGTCAAATCCACATCGCTCAATCCCTCCACCACGGTCGCAGCCGTCGTGACTTTGTCGACGGGGTCAAACAGCAAAAGGCCATAGGGACTCGCTACTAACACTTCCTCGGCGAGCAAGGCGACACTGTGCGTGGCCCGAAGCGGGAAATGGGCACGCCATGTTCCCACAGGAATTCCCTGAGCTACCCCATGAGGAAGGGCAGCCAAAAGGGACGCGAAAAAGAGGATAAAGCGCTTCACAGAACAAAGATGCATTTTGGCGAAAGGAATCCCGGCATGTCGCCTGACTTTCTCCAAAATAAAAACGCCAAAAGGGCTGATTTAGGGCGAATTTCCAGCGAAAATGGCGTCGTTTTCATCCCATGAGGGCCCTAGATTAATGCTATCTTCGCTTTATGGGCTGCAGTACATGTTCAACCGGAGGCGTCCCCAATGGATGCAAAAGCAATGGCTCCTGTGGTACAGGGGGTTGCAACGCCTACAACGTCTTCGATTGGCTCTCCAACATGGCCCTGCCCGCCGGCGAAGAAGCCTTCCCTTGGGTGGAGGTTCGCTTTAAGCACGGACGCAAAGATTTTTACAAACTNNCACGGGGGCCACGATGTGGGTACTATCTCCGTGACCGGGGAGCTCGTCCGCATTCAAATGCGCAAAGCTCAGGCGGATCTAGCCCAAGAAAATCCCTTGGTGATTTACCGCAAGGCCTCACAACGGGATTTGGACCGCTGGAAAGAGGCCCGCGATCGGGAGGACGATTTGATGCTCCGCGCGCGCACCATGGCCACCCAACACGATTTGGAGATGAAGATTTCCGATGTGGAATGCCAAGGGGATGGCGCCCGCGCCACCTTCTACTATACGGCCGATGCTCGCGTAGATTTTCGGGCACTCATTCGCGAAATGTCCAGCACTTTTGGACTCCGCGTCGAAATGCGCCAAGTCGGAGCACGCCAGGAAGCCGGCCGTCTTGGCGGGATTGGCAGTTGTGGGCGAGAGCTCTGCTGCAGCACGTGGCTCAAAGATTACCGATCTGTTTCGACCTCTGCGGCGCGCTACCAGCAACTCAGTCTCAATCCGACCAAACTAGCCGGCAACTGTGGCAAGCTCAAGTGCTGCCTCAACTACGAATTAGACCAATACGCCGAAGCACTCAAAGCCTTCCCGAAGGCCCAGCGGGTAAAGACCAAAAAAGGAAAGGCCGAAGTTCAAAAAATGGATATTCTTACCGGGATGGTCTGGCTCGCCTACAAGGATGAACCCGGCCGTTGGGTAGCCATGCGTGCCGAGGACTTTTCGGAGATGGTGGCCCTGAACCAAAAAGGCGAGGAGCCTGCCTCCCTCGAGGAAAAAGAGGTGCAGATCACCGTGGTTTCAACGGAACCCGAGCTCCTTCAGCCTGAAGAGGGGAGTCTTACGCGCTTTGACCGCCCGAGGGGCGAAGGTGGACGCAAAAACCGTAAACGCGGCGGCAAGAACCGCTCCCGCGGCGGACAAGGCGGCGAAAACCGCGCCCGAAAACCTCAAAATGCTCCCCGTTCTGACCATGGCCCGGAAAAGCAATAAGGCTTGGTGGCTGAGCCCCCTCTTGATTTTGGTGGGCTGCCAAGAGGCGCCCTTAGTTCAATCTGTCACGTCCTTTTCTCAGGACGCATGGTACGCCGATAGTGCCATCGTCGTGGATGTGGACGTCCAGGACACACTCGCCGTCTACCGCGTAGACTTCCAAGTTCGCCACACGGCAGACTATCCCTACAGCAACCTTTATCTGTTCCGAGAGATTCGCTCGGCCCATCAGTCTGAATACCAAGACACCGTGGAGGTTCGCCTCGCTGATGCCCAAGGCGCATGGTATGGCACAGGAATTGGTGCCCTGAAGACCTTGAACCTCCCCTACAAACAAGCCGGATTGCGCTTTCCAAAACGGGGCGTCTATCGTTTCCGCTTCCAACATGGCATGCGCGACGAGCCCTTGCGTGGCATCCGGGATTTTGCCTTGACCATTGAAGAAGAAAAGCCCGAGTAGCATGGCATCGACCGACTTTCGCTCGTATGTAAAGTATTTCTGGATCCTCGTCCTGGGCAGCCCCCTCGTCTTGGTTCTGGCCTTGCTCCTGACTTGGGCGGGGCTCTTTGGATCGCTGCCGTCTACCGAGGAAATCGCCAATCCCAAGAGCTTTTTGGCGACCGAAATCCTTTCCGCCGACGGCAAGCAAATCGGCACCTTTTTTATGGAGAACCGGGTGCATGCGGACTACCGTGAGCTGCCTCCCCATTTGATCAACGCCCTCATTGCGACGGAGGATGAGCGCTACAACGACCACGCCGGCATTGACTTCCGAAGTTTGGGCCGCGCTGTAGCGACTCTAGGAACAGGCGGTGGCGGTTCCACCATCACCCAACAGCTCGCCAAGCAAATGTTTCACGGCGAGGGCTCCAGCAATATCCTCTCCCGGGTCATCCAAAAACTGAAAGAGTGGGTCATCTCTCTTCAACTCGAGAGTAACTACTCCAAGGAGGAGATCATTGCGATGTACTTCAACCAGTTTGACTTCCTCTACCAAGGGGTCGGCATTCATAATGCATCCAACGTCTATTTTGGCAAGGTTCCCGCCGAATTAAACATCGAAGAAGCCGCCATGCTCGTGGGCATGTTCAAAAATCCCTATGCTTACAATCCTTCCAAAGCGGACCGCCAAGACATAGCCATCGCCCGACGCAACACCGTCCTGCGCCAAATGGAGCGCAATGA
>DNWN01000014.1:27698-29008 GCA_003507115.1 Cryomorphaceae bacterium
TACATGAAAGAATGGATTGCGGAGCACCCAAAACCCGACGGCAGTACCTACAACCTCTACACGGACGGCCTGAAAATCTATACCACGATCGATTCGCGCATGCAACGCATGGCCGAGGAAGCGATGGATCGGCACCTTGCCAATCTGCAGAGCCTCTTTTTCCAACAGATTTCGAAGCGCAAGGCAGGTCCCTTCTATTTCCAAGGGGGGGATTCCTATGCGGAGGGCCAAAAAATCATTGCACGCGCCATGCGCCAAACGCCTCGCTACCGCCACTACCAAGATTCGGGATGGAGCCCTGAACGCATTGTGAAAGAATTCAAAACGCCGCGGGATATGAAGATTTTCGCCTGGGGCGGCGACCTCGATACCGTGCTCAGTCCTTGGGATTCGATCCAATACTACAAGAGCATCTACCAAGCGGGGCTTTTGAGTGTTGAGCCACAGACCGGCTTCATCAAAGCATGGGTGGGCGGCATCGACTTCCGCCACTTCAAGTATGACGCCGTCAAGCAAGGGCGCCGCCAGGTCGGATCGACCTTCAAACCCTTTGTCTACGCCGCCGCCATTGCGGACAAAAAGTACTCCCCTTGTATGCAGGTGCCCAACATTCAAACCTGCATTGAAGCGGGTCAATTCGGGTTGACAGAGCCCTGGTGCCCCTCCAACTCCGACGACGAATACGGGGGGGTCCTCACCCTGAAGCAGGCCATCGCCGGCTCCGTCAATACCGTGACCACCTATTTGATGAAGCAAATTGGCCCGCGTCCCGTCATTCAAATGGCCAAGGCCCTGGGCGTCACCTCCGACATCCCGGAGGTCCCCTCCATCGCCCTGGGAACCGTGGATTTGAGCATCTATGAGCTCGCAGGCGCCTACACGGCCTTTGGCAACCAAGGACTTTACACGCAGCCCATCGTCTTGCTTCGCATTGAAGACAAGAATGGGGTCGTCCTAGATGAATTCGCCCCCGAAACCCGAGAAGTCTTCTCGCCCGAAGTCGCCTACACCATGGTCAACCTCCTCCAGGGCGTGACCCAAAGCGGAACGGGGGTGCGCCTCCGCCATACGGGCGCTGGCTACGGCAGTTATGTCACGGGCTACCCGTACGGTTTTGACAACCCCATCGCGGGCAAGACCGGGACGACCCAAAACAACTCCGACGGCTGGTTTGTCGGCATGGTTCCCAACCTCGTCACTGCGGTATGGACCGGTTGCCAGGACCGCTCGGCACACTTTGGCTCGACAACCTATGGTCAGGGCGCGACCACCGCGTTACCTATCTGGGCGCTCTATATGAAATCCGTCTA
>DNWN01000086.1:0-846 GCA_003507115.1 Cryomorphaceae bacterium
CCTTGCGTGAGGCGGTACTTCGGGCAGAACCCTCTCCCAAACTTCCCTTTTTCCAACCGGGTGGTCTGCATTTGAGATGGCTCGCCCAAGTACAAGAGGATCAATCGATGGCAATGCCCTATCGAGCATGGTTATGGGGATTGAAAGAGTCGCAAAAACCCCATTCTACAACCCTACAGCAGCCTCCNNCAACGCGCTCGAACCGATGAGGCGATTCAGCGCTATCGCCAGGTCAACCAGTGGCTGCGAGATTTTTTTGAGGCCGATCCCGTCAAAGACCGTCGATGGACTGCCAGGCTGGATCGAGTAGTCGTGCATCCGGTTTGGGGATCGTTCATCTTGTTTGGCCTGCTGTTCCTGCTGTTTCAAGGGCTCTTCTACGGTTCGGAAGCGCCAATGAATTTTATCGACGATCAGTTGGCGGCATTATCCACGTGGTTGACCTCCGTGGGTCCCCCTGGATTCCTGATGCACCTCGTCAGTAAAGGCGTNNCTTCCGGGTATTGCTGGGGTACTCATGTTCATCCCGCAAATCGCGCTACTCTTTGGTTTCATCTCTTTGCTAGAGGAGAGTGGGTACATGGCGCGAGTCGTATTTATCATGGATCGGTTCATGCGGCCCTTCGGTTTAAGTGGAAAGTCCGTGGTGCCGATGGTCTCGGGAACGGCCTGCGCCATCCCGGCCATCATGTCTACTCGGAACATGGAAAATAGCCGTGAGCGCTTTCTGGCTATTGCTGTAACGCCATTAATTACATGTTCTGCTCGTCTTCCCGTTTATGCGCTCCTTATCGGATTGGTCATTCCAAACAGTTCTTTTCTGGGGATGAACTTCCGCGGCGTCGT
>DNWN01000086.1:901-1575 GCA_003507115.1 Cryomorphaceae bacterium
ATGCCTCCTTACCGATGGCCCCAAGGAAGGAATGTCATTACATCCGTTTGGAATCGAACCAAAAGTTTCGTCACGGAGGCGGGCAAAATCATTTTGGCTATCTCTATTCTGCTTTGGTTCCTCGCTAGTTTCGGGCCCAATAAAGCCCCTGACTTTACCCAAGAGCGCGCGCCGTTAGCCATTGAAGAAAGTTATATCGGCCATGCCGGTAAGGCTATCGAACCCATCATGGCCCCCCTTGGTTTTGATTGGAAGGTCAGCGTGGCGGTGGTGAGTTCCTTTGTTGCCCGCGAAGTATTTGTGGGCACCATGGCCACGTTATATAGCGTGGACGATGAGGACAACGCGACTATTCGCGCTCAAATGGCCCGAGAGNNTGGATCCGCGCACAGGTCAGCCCTATTTCACTCTGGCCGTAGGGGTTTCCATCCTATTGTTTTATGCGTTCGCCATGCAGTGCATGAGCACCTTTGCCGTAGTAGCCCGTGAGACGCAATCCTACCGCTTTGCGATCATCCAATTTCTTGTATTGGGCCTATTGGCCTATGGGGTCGCTTGGGTCGCCTATGCTCTTCTGAGTTAAGGCACGCGGATAAGCTTTTCAGACCCCAAATACTCCCCTTTGGAGCCAAAAGCTTGAAGGTGATATCCTCCCGCGGGCAAGGCCTCCACAG
>DNWN01000086.1:1615-1797 GCA_003507115.1 Cryomorphaceae bacterium
TCGGCAGGCAACTGGATATAGCTGCTGGCTGGATTCGGGAACAGACGGAAGGGTTTCGAATCGAACACATCCTCCCCGACCGTGGCGGAAACGGTAACAACGAGGGACAGATCCTGGGTCAAATACCCATCGGAGATACGAATGACCAATATGTAGGGGGTTTGTCGGACTTGTGCGGCCGT
>DNWN01000086.1:1980-2644 GCA_003507115.1 Cryomorphaceae bacterium
ACGACAATGAACTGCATGTCCCTCCGAATACTTCCAAAATGCACTCCGTTCCGGTATTCATCTACTAAGACCGTAAACACAAAATTTCCTGTGGTCGTCGCTGTCCAGCTGATGGTTCCTGTAATCGGATTAATCGTAATGGGGTTTGCGCTGCTACCCGGCGGAATGGTGAAGCCCGCGCAGGGGGTATTCCATCCATTCAAGGGCGAGGAGATGCTCCAATACAAGGAATCGCCATCGGGGTCAAAAGGCAAAGGATTGTATTGCCAGGGAGTATTCACCGGAAGAAAGATGGCGGCTGGGACCAGGAAGAATGGGGTTGAATTCGGGATAGAGTCTACGGTGAAGTCTGTTTGCAAAAACATACTTTCGGACAAAGGGGAGGACAGGTTTTGAATCGCTCCATTCCTGCAGCAATCGGACCAGCCCACAGAAAATGTTCCGGTGGAGGGCAGGGTGACGGTGTCTCGGAAAAAGTACACCTCGACGCCATAGGGATACATCGGTAGCGTGTTTCCCGATATGATCGTATCGTAGCCAGTCGTCGTAGTTAGAATGGTCGTGCCGGAGGAGTTCTTAAATGTAAAAGTGGCGGTCGTCTGCATGGGAATTCCCATGGTATCCCGATAGGTCGTTAGCTGGACCAAGTACGTGAGGCCGCTTA
>DNWN01000040.1:0-165 GCA_003507115.1 Cryomorphaceae bacterium
AGGGCCAGGGAGAGGCGGAAAGGGGTATTCCGGAATTTCATAGGTATCGGGGATGTACGTTTGTGCCAAATGTAATTGCAAGCCCATGAAAACGCTTACCCCTATTCGTTTTTTCCTACCCGGATTGGTCATCGCCTTCTCGGTCATGGAGGTCTCGGCCCAAAC
>DNWN01000040.1:253-2019 GCA_003507115.1 Cryomorphaceae bacterium
AATGCGGAGGCCTATTGGAGCTTTTCGGGCAAGAGTTTGGTCTTTCAGGCCAACTACAAAGAGTGGGGCACGCTGTGCGACCAGATCTTCCTCTACGAAGATGTGCGCCAAGTCGAAAAAACGCCCAAGATGCTGAGCACAGGCCTAGGCCGAACGACCTGTTCTTACTTCCTCCCGGGCGATCAAGAAATTGTCTATGCGTCCACCCATCAGGGAGGGCATGATTGCCCCCCGGAGCCCCCGCGCGAAGGCGGCCGCTATGTGTGGCCCATCTATGAGAGCTTTGACATTTTCGTGGCGGACCTCAATGGCGAGCTGCAGCGTCAGTTAACCTTTGAGCCTGGATACGACGCCGAGGCGACCGTTTCGCCCAAAGGGGACCGGATGGTGTTTACAAGTGACCGCAGTGGAGATTTGGAACTGTATACCATGAATCTAGACGGCAGTGACGTGGTCCAAGTGACGGACGAGCTGGGCTACGACGGGGGTGCATTCTTTTCACCCGATGGAGAATGGCTCGTGTGGCGCGCCTCCCGCCCCAAAACAGAAGCCGAAATCGCCCATTACCAAGGCTTGCTTGCTGACCACCTGGTGGAGCCCACGAATATGGAGTTGTTCGTGGCCCGCGCGGATGGCAGCGACATGCGTCAGGTCACTCAACTGGGCAATGCCAACTGGGCCCCCTTCTTTACTCCGGATGGGGAACGCATTCTGTTCTGCAGCAACCACGCGTCTGTCCGCGGATTTCCCTTTAATCTCTTTTTGGTGAACCTGGACGGATCCGGATTGGAGCAAGTGACCTTTGACAGCGCCTTTGATTCTTTCCCGATGTTCTCCCCCGATGGAACCCAATTGATTTTCGCGAGCAACCGAAACAACGGCGGCACGCGCGAAACCAATTTGTTTGTTGCGGACTGGGTAAATTAAGCGTTGCCCTCGTTGGGAGCAGCGGTTTCTGTCGATTCTAACGGCCCGAGCTCTGGGTCGACACTAGCGGTGTCGCGAAGCATGTCTCCGAGTGTGCGGTGGTCATCCTTGTCTTGATTTCGGACCATGCCCCAGGCCATAAGGACGGAGCTGGTCAAAATGATGTAGAGCAGGATTCCATTGTCAAATTGCGCGATGCCCATGCTCTCGGGGATGGCATAAAACAACAAGATGGTAATGAGGCCGCGTGGCGCCAAGTAGGTGAGGACCGCTTGGGGTTGGGGGACGGTCCATTGGATGGCGACGGCTCGGATTCGGTAGATGCCCACCAGCGCCAAGAGCGCAAAAAAGATTACCAAGGGGTTTGCCAAGGAGCCCAGGTCAATGCTGTAGCCGAACACGACAAAAAAGAAGGTGCGAACGATAAAGGCCGTTTCGCGCGTGATCAATTTGAAGTCGTTCAGTAGTCCGCTGACGATATCCGCTTTGAGCCAACGTTGCAATTTGCCTGGGAAAAACAAGTTGGGGTTGTTGAGGATCAAGCCAAAAATCAAGATGACCAGCAAAGAGCTCAGATGAAGCATTTTGCCCACCGCATAGAGGAGGATCAACACGGCGATCAGGAGGAAAAGTTTGAGTTGCGTTTTGATGTTTTGGAGCAGGATGACCAAGAGGTAGGAGAACACGGCGGAGACCAAGATGGACACCCCAAAGGACCAGCCGAATTGCATCAGCCATTCACTCGTGCTTCCTCCAGGATTTTCAAAGCCCTCCACCAGAAAGTAAAAGAGCATAATGCCCAAAATATCGCTGAACGTCGATTGGTAAATCATGAATTC
>DNWN01000040.1:2117-2591 GCA_003507115.1 Cryomorphaceae bacterium
AGGGTCAGTCCAAGGCTACGTCCAATCATCCCAGTATTTTCCCGGCGCAATTCCAAATCCAGGGCGGCCTCGAGAACGATCATGATCAATCCCACGGAACCCAAAATTTCCAGAGCCGGTCGGACATCGGGCTGCGGGAAGGAGGCGTAGTTCCCTCCGACATGAAACAGGATGCCCATGCCCAAAAGCATGAGGACGCTCGGGATGCGCGTTTTTTTGGCCAAGAGATTGAACAAATACGACACAATCACGATGGCGGCCAACGCAATCAGGATGGAGGGGGTGTTGATCAAGTGGTTCACGAAGGAAAAGTACAAACAAAACATGCCGCTCTTGTGAGGGAGCGGCATGCCGAAGAAGATATTTCAGGGTCTTTCGCGAGAAAAACGCCGAGTTGGAGGCGATTTAGCCCTTCATCATTTTCATTTTGCGCAGGCGCAGGCTGTTGGGAGTGATTTCCACAAGCTCGTCGCT
>DNWN01000040.1:2693-3108 GCA_003507115.1 Cryomorphaceae bacterium
AAGCGTCCGCGGTCTTGAAGGCGGTCAATCGAGTAGGCGATGGCGGTGCCTTGTTCCATGGAGACTAAGGAACCGTTGGTGCGCTTGGGCAAGTCGCCTTTGAGGGGCTGAAATTCCAAGAAGCGGTGGTTCATAATGGCCTCTCCCGCAGTGGAAGTCAGCAAGCTGTTGCGCAAGCCAATCAAGCCTCGGGAGGGAATATGGAAGGTCAAAATCATGCGGTCGCCCTTGGGCTGCATATTGAGCATTTCGCCTTTGCGCAGGGTGGCCATTTCGACCGCTGTTCCGCTCATGGATTCGGGCAAGTCGATGAGCAATTCCTCGATCGGCTCGCATTTGATGCCGTCGATTTCCTTGATGATGACTTGGGGGTTGCCAATTTGCAACTCGTAGCCTTCGCGGCGCATGGTTTCGA
>DNWN01000040.1:3131-3487 GCA_003507115.1 Cryomorphaceae bacterium
AGCCGATCCTTGAGGTGGCGTGAGGTCACAAACTTGCCTTCTTTCCCGAAGAAAGGCGAGTCATTAATAGTGAAAATCATGCTCATCGTGGGCTCGTCGATGGTAATAGGAGGCATGCCCTCTGGTGCTTCAAAATCCGCCACGGTGTCGCCAATTTCAAAACCCTCAATGCCATTGAAAGCACAGATTTCACCGGCATGAACCTCAGGCAGTCGGATTCGACCCAGGCCTTCGAAAACGAATAATTCTTTAATTCGGGACTTGGTGAGGCGGCCGTCTCGTTTCACAACGCAAACGGGTTGATTCTCCTTCAAGGTTCCTCGGTGTAGGCGTCCGATGGCCATGCGGCCCGTGTA
>DNWN01000040.1:3513-3907 GCA_003507115.1 Cryomorphaceae bacterium
CCCTCGAGTGCTTGGGCTGCAGGGACATGCGATAAAACCATGTCCAAAAGAGGTTCGATGCTGTCGGTCGGAGTTCTCCAATCCGCGCCCATCCAGTTGTTTTTGGCCGAACCATAGACGCAAGGGAAGTCGAGCTGCTCTTCGGTAGCATCTAAGGAGTACATGAGATCAAAAACCGCTTCGTGGGCTGCTTCGGGATCACAGTTGGGCTTGTCCACTTTGTTGACTACCACGATGGGTTTCAAACCGAGTTGCAAGGCTTTCTGAAGGACGAAACGGGTTTGGGGCATGGGACCTTCAAAGGCGTCGACGAGCAGCAATACGCCGTCGGCCATGTTCAGGACACGCTCTACTTCCCCGCCAAAGTCGGCGTGGCCGGGAGTGTCGATGATAT
>DNWN01000047.1 GCA_003507115.1 Cryomorphaceae bacterium
CATGAAACTCTACGTCGTTCACGGCATCAATTTGGACCAGCTTGGTACGCGTCAACCGGAGATTTACGGGACGCAGACCCTAAGTGATCAATGGGCTATCTGGAACGGCTGGCTCGGTCAGCATTGGCCGGGCGTGGAACTGGAAGCGCTTCAGTTCAACGATGAGGCGGCCTGCATTCGCTTCCTGCAGGAGGTGGATGGTCCCGGAGTGGGGGTCGTCTTGAATCCGGGCGCTTGGACCCATTCATCCATCGCCTTGCGCGATTGCGTAGCGGGTTTGAAGGCAGCCGTCATCGAGGTGCACCTTAGCCATACCTATGCGCGGGAAGCGTTCCGCCGGGTTTCCCTCCTGGCGCCCTTCACGAAAGGCACCATCAGTGGGCTCGGGTGGCAGGGCTACCGTTTGGCTTTGGAAGCCTTGCTTGGATTGTCCTCCAAGTAAGTTCACGTGAACACACATCGTATTTTGGTTCCATGAAGTGGGAACGGGCCGCATCGCAATTTGCCAACTACCTCCGTTTGGAGCGTGGGCTAAGTGCGAATACTTTGAAGGCCTACCTTCATGACCTCCAACAGCTCATGCGTTGGGCAGAACCGATGGAACTCGGACCCGGCCACCTCGATACGGAAGCATTGCGGACATTTCTGCAGAGTCAGGCCAAGGCGGGCAAGACCGCCCGGAGTCAAGCGCGCATGCGCTCGAGTTTACGCACGTTTTATGCCTTTATGGTGGAAGAAGGGGTCCTGGAGCAGAGCCCGATGGAAGGCATTGAGGCCCCCAGAATCGGGAGTAAATTGCCGATCTACCTGTCCATCGATGAGGTGGATGCCCTCCTGGCTGCCGTGGACCGGAGTTTGCCTTCGGGCGAGCGGGATATCGCCATGATCGAGATGCTGTATGCCTGTGGTTTGCGGGTGTCCGAATTGGTTTCCCTCAAACTGGGGGATGTATTCCGACAGGATGGCTTGGTCCGGGTGGTGGGCAAAGGAAACAAAGAACGCCTTGTGCCCGTATATCCCTCCGCCTTGACGGCGCTCTACCGCTATGTGGATGAAGTGCGGGTGCATACGGCCCCTGTTCGTGGTTTTGAAACCCATATTTTCCTCAATCAACGGGGCAAGGCCATCAGCCGAGTGTGGGTCTTTCGTCGTTTGCAAGCCCTCGCTCTAAAGGCGGGCATCACCAAACCCATGGGGCCGCATACGCTGCGCCACACGTTTGCCACGCACCTCATTCAGCATGGGGCAGACATCCGGGTTATTCAGGCTCTTTTGGGGCATGAAAGCATTACGACCACGGAGATTTATACGCATTTGGAGCAGCAGCATTTGCGGGACGCGGTCCTGCAATTCCACCCTCGGCGAACCCAAACTTAAAACCGGATTCCTCGTTCCTTTTTGGCATAATGTGCCCACACAATGGAGCGGCGCAATAGGCCTGCAGCGGGCCACCCTTTGGGATCCGGCGAAGGGGCCAAGGCAAAGGCGGCAAACAAGCGATAGAAGGAGCCGTGGGCGCGAACAATGGCCCAACAGTGGGCCGCCTGTCCTCGGCTCAAGAAGAGCAATCCAGCGATCCCATCCAAGAACAGGCGGGCCGAGACAATGCGCATGGCGCTGAGGGTAGGGAGATTCTTCACAGCGACCAACAAGCTGTTTCGGAAATTCAAATAGGTTTTCTGGGGGGAAAGGGCGCCCAATGTCCCGCCCCCAACATGGTATACGGCGGATGGGGCTGCCGCGTGGATGTGGTAGCCCGCACGGGCCATACGCCAACAAAGATCGATTTCTTCCATGTGGGCAAATAGCCGGGGATCCAGTCGTCCGGCGCGCTCGAATGCCTCCAGGCGTACCATCAGGCATGCCCCAGAGGCCCAAAAAACACGTGGAAAAGCGGGTTGGTCGTATTGGCCTGTATCCATCTCGCAGTGGTCAAATACGCGCCCGAGTGCAAAAGGGTAGCCCCAGCAATCCATGCCGCCTCCCATGCCTCCTGCATACTCAAACCGCTTTGGATCTTGAAAGTCAAGCAACTTTGGCTGAATGGCTCCCGCCTTCGGGTGGGCTTCCATAAATTCTTCCATGGGGGGAAGCCAATCGGATTGAGGCTCGATGTCCGAATTCATGAGCACCGCATAGACCAGTTCGGGGTGGGTCAACTTCAATTCGTCCAGGGCAGTGTTATAACCCCCTGCATATCCGCGGTTGACATCCATGGCGATCCAATGAACGCTCGGACACTGTGAGGCGGTCCAAGCCTGAGAGCCATCTGTGCTCGCATTGTCGGCGATAACCACCAATGCGCCAGGGCTGCGTTCGACCACGGTCGGGAGGAATTTCTCCAGCCAGTGCTGGCCATTCCAATTGAGGATGACGACCGCTGTTTTCACCCTCCGCCGGGAATGATGTTGTTGTAGATACGGCTGCCAAATTTGTCGTAGCCAGTTTGGCCCGTGTCATCGATGTCCTCGGTGTTGTAGGAGCGTTTTTGCAACGCAATCTTCCACCGGCTGTTGTAGACTTCCCCAATGGCATCCGAATGGAGCAACTCATAATTCCTGCCGGCGACGGCGTAGTTCACAAAAATGAAAATCTTGTTGATCTGGTAGGGGGCGTTGGGAACATCGAGGGTATTGTATTGCCAGATTTCATACGGGTATCCGTCTGTTTCGAACGGACGCTTCTCGGTGAGTGTTGGCGCTCCGTACTGGAGAAAAATCCGCCCTCGGTCTGTGGCATAGCCCGGGACGGAACGGCTGCTGTATTCGCGATCCACTTGGCGCAGCAAGGCTTTGTATGCGATAAACTGTGGGAGGGCCTCCGTGGGGTAGCGCACCTCCCAAAACCGCTGTGCAAATCGCCAAATCGCGGTATCGCTCATTCCCGGGCCCATGCGTTCAATTTGCTGTCGCTCAGCAATGGAGGCAATGGGATAGAATCCATTAATCCAATGACGCAGTGAATCGCCGGTCCCTAATTGACCCGTCCATCGCGGGTCAATGGGGGTGTGTTCGTTCCAGCGAGCGAGTTCTCGGGGGTTGACCCGGTAGAAAGCCAAGCGTTCCTGAGGATAGTAGGCTTCGTCCATGTCTTGGACGTGCAAGGTGCAGCGCAGCTCATATTGGCCCGTGGGTAGGTCGGTAATCCAAAGACTGCCTTGGATGGCTGTTACAGGATCGTCGTTGGGGGCCAAACGCTGCACGCCACCGAAGCCCTCCATGGGGCGGTCACTATCGAGGGAATACACTTCATAGCGGAAGAAGCTCTTTTTAGACGGGGGTAGACGGTAGCCATGGGTGTAAAAATGCACCTTGTCCGTGTCGTGAGCATACACCGCTTGGCCAAACTGGGCGCGGGGTACCAAGCGCTTTCCTTGAACCTCTTTCCAGGCGAGCGGGGCGAGTTGCACGCCTTGTTGGGGCGCCAAATAAAAAGTTCCGTGCAACGTGTCGGTCAGATCATCACCCAGGCCATAGTACACGGTGAGGTACATGCTGCCGGTATCCGCAGCGAGAAAGGCATTTTGAACTATGGGATA
>DNWN01000064.1 GCA_003507115.1 Cryomorphaceae bacterium
TCTGCCCCGTACATGTGGTACCAGAAGGAGAGCTGAGGGGTGTCCAAAGGCGCCAAATCAATGGCCGGACTCGTCAAAATGGTACTGGTTCCCGCCGTAAACGTGGAAGTCTCCGTGTACATGTACTTTCCGCCCGCCGTCGGCGTGTGGTCCCCACTAGGCCCCGTGTTCCAGGCCGGGAAAGCCGGAGGCCCCGGCGCCCAGAAATAGTTGGTGGTCGCATCGCGGTCCCAGCAACCTTGAATCGTACCCGGCTGGCCCCACGCCCCCGGCGCCCAGGCGGTGCCGTCAAAGGTTTCCAAGTAGGGGGCAGACAGGGGTACGCAGTCCGTGGTGAAACTGACCGGGCCAATCCAGTTGGACGATGACCCCACGGAACAGCTGTCGCGCACATAGGCCTGGTAGGTGGTGTTGGGGCTGAGTCCGGAAATCGTGCCCGGATTGCCGGAAGCGGTACTTACCGTGCCGCCACCGGGAGACACGGTACCTGTACCGTAGCTGATTTGGCTCCACGTACCGCCGCCCGCCAACCACGAAAGGGTCGCCGTAGAGGAGGTAACACCAGCTACTTGAAGGTTGGCAGGAGCGGCGCAGCCCGATCCTTGACGCACATGAATGTCGTCAATAGCGATATCGGCAAATTGGGTGAAGGTGCTGTTTCGGACCGCCTTAAAGCGAATGAAAATGGTATCGTTGGCAAAGGCGGTCAAGGACACAATCTCATTGGTCCAAGCAGCCCCTTGTGAGCTGTGCTGCTGTCCTGTAATCGTCTTAACGGTCGTCCAGGGCCCGGATGCGCCGGCTTCCTTCACTTGCACCTCCAAGCTGCCAATACCCATTCCAAACATGTGGTACCAAAAGCTCAATTCTGGACTGCTCACCGTCCCCAGCGAAATCTGCGGGGTGCGCAACGTCGCGTCCGTATTGCTGCCGGTAAAGCCAATGACATCGCATACGGCGTACTGGCTTCGGGAATAGGCCGAATTCGGACCGGTAAAGTTGTTGGGGAAGGGAACAGGGTTAACGACCCAGCCATAGCCGGTGGTCGGACTTCTAGGCCAGCAGTTAGGCCAACTACCGGGGCCCGTCAGGGGCCAGGCCGGTTGAGGGGTCATTTGGTCTTGATCGAAGTTTTCAAACCAAGGCAATTCGGCCACTCCGCACAAGGTACTCGTGGCGTAATAGGGAGTCCAACTGCTCACGGAACCGTCCGTGCAACTATCTCGAACATAAAAATCATAGCCCGTAGAAGGCTCCAATCCGTTCGCAGCGAACGTAGGCGAGGTCACCCAGGCCGAACGCTGCCCATTGCCCAGCGCGAACCCCAGCGTGCCGTATTCAATTTGGTGGAAGGCGCCGGAAGCCGAGTAACTAATCGTGATACTATTGGTGGTGCGGGAGGCGAGCGCTACTGATGATGGTGTGGAGCATCCCATCGCTGGGGTGGAAACCCTCAGAATCAGGATGACCAAGAATGCAACGAGAGCGAATGGTTTTTTCATGGATTTGGTATGCACGACAAAATTAAACAAGCAAACCCCAAGCCATGGGTTCATCTCGGCGACCGCTGAACCTGATTGAACGAAAGGGCCTAAATTTGCCACATGCGAATTTTGGGTATTTGGTGGTGCATCCTATCGAGCCTGCTTCCTACCGCCATTCAGGCTCTGGATGCCTTGGAGCACAGCCACCACCACCACGCCGAAATTTGCGAGGAAGGGGGGCTCCACATGCACGCTCAAGTGGCGCATTGCCAGGTGCACCCTTGGCCTTCATTCGCCCATGTTTTTTCGTTCGACATCCTCCGCCCAAACCTAGGGTCGGTGGTTTTTACCCCCTTGGTTATACGCCATTCAAACGACCTGTTTGAGGGCACCTTGGTTTTCCGTCATGTTCGTGGCCCTCCCAGCGGCCTTCCGCTCGGCCACCAATTATGTACTTGAAACCAACGCAACTATGCTTATTCCTTTTTTGGCAGGCTTGACCAGCTTGCCGTTTGGGACCGTGGACAGCCTCCCGGACCCCCTTTTTTTCATGGAGCTGACCGAAGCTCATGTCTGTGCCTCGGAAGAGGTTTTGGCCCCCAATGAGGCGGCCACCTTTGCGGCCATTCGCCCGTTCCAACAAGGAGATCCCACCCAAATTCGCCGTATTTCTTCCCAAAGCCCCAGTATTCAATGGGCCAGTGCCGGAGGTCAAAGTCTCAAACCGGTACTTCGCGGACTCGGTGGAAACCGGGTCCTGACGGCCTATCAAGGATCTCGGTATGATAACCTTCAAGGCGCCGCCGACCACGGTCTCGACTTTCCCATGCTCGGGGTAGATCATGCCGAAATTATGCTGGGCCCAAATACTCTGATACTCGGAACAGATGCCCTCAGCGGGGTCCTTTATCTCACCGATGTGCGGCCCAGAACAACCCCACAATCTGAACTGCAGGTTTATGGGGGCCAAGTTCTTGGAGGCGCCCAGGTTAGTCACCATGGTGAAGGCGGAGGAATTCGTCCGTATTACCTAGGATTTTCCCGGACCAACACATCGGAATACAGGGATGCCCGCGGAGATACGGTCCACGGTTCAGAGGGACAAACCACGGCCATACGCGGTCTATGGGCTTGGGGAGAGGCGGATCGCAACCAAGGGGCGCATAAACTAGCCATAACCGCGACATCGAGAGCCTTAGGGATTCCAGAAGGCCCATTAACTCCCTCGGATTCTGGGGATGAACACGGCGCTCATCGGCAGTCGATTCAAGGGCTCTATAGCGCACTCGAAAGTCAATGGAAAGTAGGGAATGTTCAAATCCGAAGTCACCAAGCCTTCCAAGAGACGATCCGCCGAGAGGTGGAGGGAGACGAAATGCACCTAGGATTTTCGCTTCGGACATGGAATTCCACGACAACATGGACCCAACGGCGCCCAATCCCAAAATTTGGAGAATCATGGGCCAAAGCACACACCTTTGGGGTCCAGGGTTTTCGGCGAGAGTTGATAAATCTCTCCGGAGCGGAGGATGAAATTTACCCGAATGGACAACAGTCTTTTATTGCGGGATTTTATCATTCAGAAGCAGAGTCGGATCGGTGGGCCTGGTCCTCCGGAATTCGCGGCGAATGGGGCTCATTTCCTGTGTGGAGTGGATTGATGCGCGTGGCGTTCGCGGCGACAGAATACCATCATGGCCAACTGCGACTCAGTCGCGGAAGTCGTGCCCCCCAATGGGAAGAGCGATTTGCAGATGGTCGACATATTGGCGCTGCCCGGCTGGAGCGGGGGAATCCGAATTTGGGTCCCGAACAAGTCTGGAATGCAGATGCACAATGGCATTATGATGGCCCAGGGTTAGAGTGGAGCGGAGGTCTTTTTGCCCAATCCTATGAATCCTTTATTGGACTGAATCCTGTGTGGGAGAATGGCCAGTGGATCTATGAATATAGTGCGGGAGACGCTCAGCTGTTTGGCTCCGAGTGGTTGGTGCACACCCACAAAGGACCATGGCATACCCAGATGACCTATGCATGGGTCCGAGGTCAGCGAGCCAATGGAGACGCATTGCCCAGCGTCGCCCCTTCGAAATGGGGAACGAATGTGCGCTATGCTCAGTCGAACCACCCACGACCCTGGACACTCGAACTCTTTGGGGAGTACTTTGTGGCGAAGGATCGATTGGCACCAAGCGAGCAATTGTATTGGGGAACCGAGCGCCTCCCGGGATATGTACTTCTCCATTTGGACGCGTCGTGGACTTGGGCGCCCGGCGCATCGGTCCATGCGGGAGTGACCAACTTCTTGAATTCGGCCTATGCCCACCCCTTGAGTTTGGCCCAACAAGTGGGGGTTTTGGAACCCGGCAGGCAGTGGACTGTGACACTAAGCTATCAGTGGTAAAGGGAGGTAGCGGAGAATTGACGAAGATTTTGTACTTTTGCAGGAACTTCGTGAGCACGACACAGAGGGGACCGCAAGTCCCCTCTTTTGTTCTCATAACTTTTTGATGACCATGACGCACGGGGAATTGGAAACACTGGTACATCAGGAGCTCGCAGCTTGCGGGGCTTTCTTGGTGGAATTCAACATGAACGCGGAGAACCAAATCCGGGTCTTTGCCGATATGTTGGAAGGCCATATTTCCATTGAACAGCTGAAGAAATTGAGCCGAGCGATTGAAGGGGCATTGGGAGAAGATTCGGAAAATTATTCCATTGAAGTATCCTCTCCAGGAATGTTTACTCCTTTTCGCGTTCCCGCTCAGTTTACGAAGCATGTGGGTCGGGAAGTCAAAGTGAATCTGGTTGAGGGAGGAACGACGTTTAAAGGCACTTTAGAGTCTTATGACGGGGAGCAAATCACCCTCAGCTGGACGGAGCGCGTCCCCAAGCCCTCGGGCAAGGGGAAAATCACAGTAGACAAACGAGAGGTCCTTGCCCTTTCGGATGTTTCAAAAATTGTATTGGATTTCAAATTCTGATTTTTTCCCAAACCATGGAAAACTTAGCCATCATCGAATCATTCGGCGAGTTCAAAGATGAAAAGAACNNCTTCGCAAGAAGTATGGCACGGACGACAACTTCGACGTCATTGTCAACCCCGATAAAGGGGATTTGGAAATTTGGCGCAATCGCACCATTGTGGAAGATGGAGCGGTCGAAGACGACAACGAACAAATTGCCCTTTCAGTCGCCTTGAAAATTGAGCCAGACTTTGAAGTCGGCGAAGAAGTTTCAGAAGAAATCAAAATGTTGGATTTGGGTCGTCGCTTCATTTTGGCCTTTCGCCAAACCCTCGTTCAGAAGGTCCAAGAGCACGANNAGCGGGGAATTGTTCAAGCGTTACAAGGGCATGGAAGGGGAAATCATCTCCGGGGAAGTGCACCACGTCCGCAACCGCGAATTGATCATCTATGATGACCACCAGAATGAATTGATTCTCCGTCGGGATGAGATGATTCCCGAGAAAGACTTTTTCCGCAAGGGAGACACCGTTCGCGCCATCGTGAAGAGTGTCGAAATCCGAGGTACCAAACCTTTCATTCTGTTGAGCCGCACAGCCGATATGTTCTTGGCCAAGTT
>DNWN01000146.1 GCA_003507115.1 Cryomorphaceae bacterium
ACCACATTTCAAGGGTAAAAGAGACTAAACGTTTAAACAAAAAGGCTACAGCGCAAAGCGCGTGCTTTCTAGCTACCTATCTAATTTGCGCGAAGCGCGTGCTTTCTAGCTTTCTAGCTACCTAGCGCGTAATCGCGCTGAGCGCGATTACGTCTGCAGCACTCCCGGATTGTACGGGCGCTCGATGGGCGCTTGGTTCGCAGCTTCGATGCCCAGGGAAATCCAGGTGCGGGTTTCGGCGGGATCAATGATGGCATCCACCCAAAGGCGAGAGGCCGCATAGTAGGGGCTCATTTGCGTATTGTAGCGCTCCTTGATGCGTTCGAGGAGTTCCTGTTCAGCCTCGGGGGTGGTGGCACCGGCGCGGGCTTTTTCGATTTGGACCAACACCTTGGCCGCTTGATCGCCGCCCATGACCGCAAGTTTGGCTGTGGGCCACGCCACAATCAGACGGGGATCGTAGGCCTTTCCGCACATGGCGTAATTGCCCGCCCCAAAGGAGTGCCCCACAATCACGGTGAATTTGGGCACCACCGAGTTGGCGACGGCATTGACGAGTTTGGCGCCGTCCTTGATGATGCCGCCGTGTTCCGCGCGCGAACCGACCATAAAGCCGGTGACATCTTGGAAGAACACGAGGGGAATTTTCTTTTGGTTGCAATTGGCAATGAAGCGGGCCCCCTTGTCTGCGCTTTCGCTGTAGATGACGCCGCCTATTTGCATTTCGCCCTTGGCATTCTTGATGACTTGGCGTTCGTTGGCGACGATGCCCACGGCCCAGCCGTCGATGCGGGCGTAGGCGGTGATCAGCGTCTTGCCATAATCCGCTTTGTATTCGATCATGGAGTCCTCATCCACCATGCAGGCCAAAAGGTCTCGCATCGGATAGGGTTTGGCATCCACGGGCATGCGCTTGTACAGCTCTTCAGCAGGGAAGGCGGGCGCCAGGGATTCTGCCCGATCAAAGCCCGCTTGGGGACGCTCGCCGAGCTTGTCCACCAGGCCACGCATGAGCTTCACTGCTTCCGCATCGTCTTTGGCTTTGTAGTCGGCTACCCCGCTGATGGCGGTATGCGTATCCGCGCCGCCTAAGGTTTCGTTGTCAATATCTTCCCCGATCGCCGCCTTCACGAGGTAGCTGCCGGCCAAGAAAATGCTGCCCGTACCCTCCACGATAATGGCTTCATCACTCATGATGGGGAGGTAGGCACCGCCCGCCACGCAGGAACCCATGACGGCTGCAAGCTGGGGAATGCCCATGCTGCTCATGACCGCGTTGTTGCGGAAGATGCGCCCAAAGTGCTCTTTGTCAGGGAAGATTTCGTCCTGCATGGGCAGATAGACCCCGGCCGAATCCACCAAGTACAAGATGGGCACCTTGTTCTCCATGGCGATTTCTTGGGCCCGAAGGTTTTTCTTGCCCGTCATGGGGAACCAGGCTCCTGCCTTCACGGTGGGGTCGTTGGCGACCACCACGCAGAGGCGCCCTTGGATACGGCCCAAAACCACCACGACTCCGGCTGAGGGGGCCCCGCCATGCTCTTCATACATGCCATCGGCAGCAAAAGCGCCAATTTCCAAGAAAGGCGCACCGGGGTCAAGTAGTGCTTTCACCCGTTCACGGGCGGACCACTTGCCTTGTTCGGCGAGTTTGGCTAAACGCTTCGCTCCCCCGCCTTGATAGATTTCCCCGAGACGATGGCGCATCTCGGAAACCAGTAATTTGAGGGAATCGGCGTTTTTTTCTTGAGCGAGGGACATGGGCGGTAAGACGTTGGTCCTACGAAGATGCGGCATCTTCCCCTTCCGTTGGTTCAAAGTATAGGAACCATTCGGCTGATTTAATCCAAATTTGGCCTTCTGGGGCCGGATCGGAAAGGAAAAGGACCATGCGCAATCCACCGGGAATTTCCTGGACGAAGAGGGCGTCGGGAATGTCGTCGTCCATGAGGTAGCCAGACCAGTAGAGTTCGGGCACGCAGTGGTAGACGCTGTCCACCAATTGGGCGCCGATGTTCTGGCTTAGGGCGATTTCTGCATCCGATTTTTGGTTCCGGACCTGCAATGCATAGTCCTTCAAGCCGCCGCATTTGCCCGGACCCGTCACAGCGCCGGTAGCCAGGAGGACGTACATCCAGGATCCGTTAGGGCGGTCAAAGGTTTCGGCCGTGCCCGGGTAGAGCGTAGGCATGTCGTTCACATAGGACAGCGCTCCGTTGTACCAGGCCCGAACCGTATCGAGCGGAACAGGGCTCCCAAAGAGGAAGTGGAAGCCTTGACCTCGGTTGGTTTGGATATCAAATTCTAGCGCGCCCGGTTGACTCTGGAATTGGCTGAGGAGGACTTTGGGCTTGACTTGGGCCAGACTCCAATGGCCGTCGTCGTTGGCCATGACGCCGTACCACATCAGGCTCAAATCGAGCTGACGGACATCGCCCGTGTAGTTGAAAGCCTCTGTGGCAATTTGGTAGCGGCGGGCCTTGATTTGGGCGATGCGCTTGCGCTCCTCCCCTGCTTTTCCGCCCTCTTCGAGCCAAACGATGAGCGAATCCCGGGAGTAGCCCTGGGGATGGCGGTGCACGACGGCTACCAGGCTGTCGCGGGGCCATTCATACTTCCAAGCGACCCACAGGAGCCGAATGAGTTGGTTTTGGCTCAATTGATCCCAACGCTCTTTGTTGTCCGCCAAAATCGCCGCCGTGTCCACCGCAGGGGCTAAGGTGGCGGGCAGGGTGCGCACGGGTATGGGCGGATTTTGCGGAGGCTGGCTCGCCACCGGCACGGCGACGTGGGCCGGAAGTTCGGCCTGGCCATAGACCATGCCACTGGCGAGAAGGCCCAGCAGTGTCAGCGTATGGCGGAGGTGCCTCATTGGGCGGCTTTGCGCTTGCGGTAGTAGTCCCAACCGTAGTAGAGGGCCACCAAGATCACGAAGGGCCAGAGGTAGCTCGTGGGCTGACCTTCCCCATGGACGACGGTGAAAAAGCGCTCCCAGCGTTTGGATGAAAGGAAGCCTTCGATAAACTGATCGCTGGAGAAGAAGATGAAGACCGGCTTGCCCACGATGTGGTCCTCCGGCACGAAGCCCCAGTAGCGGCTGTCCCAGGAATTGTGGCGGTTGTCGCCCATCATCCA
>DNWN01000120.1:0-5137 GCA_003507115.1 Cryomorphaceae bacterium
ATTCAATTTGAGGATTCAGGCATGGTTCAGTTCGACCTGGTACAAGGTGGGGTGGGATCGTTGAATTACTCCACGTCGGTTTGGGACGCAAACCTGGAGTCCAGCATGACCATTATTGGAGAGAAGGGTTCGGTCAAGGTCGCAGGGCAATACATGAACGAGGTAGCCCATTGCCACATCGAGGGATATGCCATGCCGACGCTCGCTCCCAGCAATCCGCCCAACAATTACGGCCCGTACAAAGGGTCCGCCGCCAACCACATCTATGTCTATGAAAATGTCATGAACGTGCTGCGGGGCGATGGCCCCATCACGACGAATGCGCTAGAGGGGCTTAAGGTGGTGGATATTATCGAGCGCATTTACGCCCAAGCCTAGCCCGATACAAAAAATTACATCCTGGATGAGGCGATGTTTTTTGTGGGCACAAAAAAAGCCGCCCGAGGGCGGCTTTTGCGTTTAGGTAACCTTGGAGTTTACAGCTTTGCGCTCATTTCAGCACCTGCCTTAAACTTCGCTACTTTCTTGGCAGCAATCTTGATGGTTGCACCAGTTTGAGGGTTGCGGCCTTCGCGTGCGCCACGCACTGATACGCTGAACGTACCGAAGCCAACGAGAGAAACTTTATCTCCCGATGCCAATGCACCACCAACACTGTTGGTGAAAGAGTCCAATGCGGATTTAGCTTGTGCCTTAGAGATTCCTGCGTCTGCAGCAATGGCATCGATGAGTTGTGCCTTGTTCATGCTTTTCGGTTTAAAAGATTAAATAATTTGTTTTGGTCACTAACAAATATAAACGAATACTCAGTATACACAAGGGTTGGCGCGATAATTTAGGCCGTTAAGGAAAATTTTCCCCGGAGGCGGAACCCTCGTAAGAATGTGGGCACATCCATTTTCCGCTTTCCAGGCCATTGAATTTCATGGATTTGTAGAACTCCCTCACCCTGAACTAACTGCATCCCTTCATCCGAAATCAACAGTTCAATTTGAAGTTCGTAATCCATTGTATTACAATGGTTTAACAACTTGCTTTGAAACACCTTGATTCGCTCGTTCCCCGTCACATCTAACCGGAAACTGGCCCCAGGAATGGGATCGCATGCGCGTATACGGTGATGGACGTCTTCCAAAGTTTTCAACAATTCTACATGCCCAAATGGTGGATAAATTTTCGGAGCTAACCTCGCTTCTGCGTTCATAATTTGGGCTGTTCCTGTCAATTTTAGGTGCATTAATCCTTGAATTGTTTCCACCGCGAGGTGAGCACCGACGCGCATTAAGCGTTCATACACGGAAGAAAACGGCTCATTCTGGTCGATTTCCAAGGTGCTTTGAAGCAGAATTTCTCCCTCATCAATCCGGTCATTAAGCAGGAATGTTGTCACGCCCGTTTGAGTATGCCCGAGTGCAATGGCCCATTGAATGGGCGCCGCACCGCGAAAATCGGGCAGGAGGGAGGCGTGAACATTGAACGTGCCTCTTTTAGGCATGGCCCAAATGACTTCAGGCAACATGCGAAAGGCTACGACGACAAAAAGATCCGCGTGAAGTGCTTCAAGCTCTTTCACGAAGCCCGGATCCCGCAGTCTTTCTGGTTTGAACACAGGAAGCCCCAATTCCACGGCGGTCTCCGCCACATGGGAGGTTTTCCATTGACGTCCGCGTCCCGCTTGTTTATCTGGGGCCGTCACTACTGCGACCACCTGAATTCCAGGAGTCAGCGAAATCTCCGTGAGTGTCGCCGAAGCGAAATCCGGGGTTCCAAAAAAAACGACGCGGGCCGTACTCATACTATCTGATAAATTCCATGCGTGGATCGCTCCCACAAATGTCGTTGAATTCCCTCTCGAAGTGCCGTATCGATGTCTTGGGGTGCATCGGGTAGGGCAAATTTTAGCTCTCGAGCACTGGAGGATTTCTCTTGCAGGAGGGTTAAAATATGCGCTAGAAGTGCCATGCGTCCTCGTGATTGACTTTGTGTGCACCGATCGCAGCACCCACATTCAGGGTAATCCTTTTCCCCGAAGTAGTCCAGGATGTGGCGCATACGGCAGCCCGGACCATGCAAAAGTCCCAACATCGCGTTGGCTCGGTGCCCTTTGGACGTCCGAAGATCTTGGATTTTTTTTCGTGAAATGGGCAAGTAGCCTTCCGCTGCCCGTGCCATGAGCCAGGTGATTTGTGTGTTACTTTCTTGATGTTCCCAGTGTAAAATTCCTGCATGTGTCAAAGCGTTGAGGCTGGCATACAAGGCGGGAATGGGCATATCTACTCGGTGTGCCAAAGCCTTTGGGGAAAAGGCCGTGAACTCGGATCGCGCGCCTGGCTCCATGCGCGCTAATGCGTAGGCCACATGACCTTGCCCAGGAAGACTCTCCGCGGCCCGAACGAGGGCCTCTCCATGCAGTAGAAGTTGGATTCGAGCTTGGTCTTTCCATCCTTCATTCAGCCGGAATATTCCCTCGCGTTCTAGCGACTGCAGTGCCAAAGCAATCCATCGTCTTGGTTTGTTCCACCGAAGGGCCAGTCCGTCCATGTCTATAGATTGGCGCACTTGGAATCCATCACCGACCGCAATCTGTCCAAGGCTCCCCAATTGGTTGTACACCCATGACAGGTCTTCCCAGCTAACGGATTCTTCTTTTAAACGCTTTTCAAAGGTGCTTTGAACCCGACTATCCAATAAAAAATGTGCTTCTGCCATTTCGCCATCCCGACCGGCACGGCCAATTTCTTGGTAATAGGACTCGGGGGAATCCGGGATGTCCAGGTGAAACACTTGGCGGACGTGAGCTTGGTCTATACCCATGCCAAATGCATTCGTGGCCACCATAGTAGTTAAACCATCGCCCATCCATGCGGATTGTTGGGCCGAGCGATCTTCCGCGGTCATTCCAGCATGGTAGGCCCCGGCCAAAATGCCCTGCTCTTGAAGGCGCTTTGCCCAATGAACCGTTTGACTTCGGCTCCGAGTATAGATGATTTGCTTGCCATCTTTTGGCCGAAGGAGCTGCAAGAGGGTGTGCTCCCGTTGCGAAGTAGGATGAATGCGTATTTGAACATTCGGCCGGGCAAAGGATTGCCGAAATACGCGTGCGTCGTCCAATAACAGCAACGATTGAATATCGGCCAAAACCTCGGGGGTTGCCGATGCGGTCACCGCGAGGCACGGAATGTCTCGAAGTTGCTCTCGGAGACGCCCCAATGAGGTATAGCTGGGGCGGAAATCATGGCCCCATTGGCTAATGCAATGGGCTTCATCAATAGCGAGCAGGCCAAGGGGGAGGTATGGGATGCGTGCCATAAACCTTGCTGAAAGCGCCCGCTCTGGAGAGAGGTACAAGAAAGAATAGGCCCCACCAATAGCCCGGTCCATCACCTGATCCCAGGCTTTCGCGTCAATGTCGCCAGCTAGGGATAAAGCGGGAATGCCTCGCGCTTGCAGATCGGCTACTTGGTCCTCCATTAAAGAGATTAAGGGAGAGATGACCAGTGTGCAAGCCTCTCGCGCTAGGCCGGGAACTTGATAACAAAGAGATTTCCCACCGCCCGTAGGGAGGAGGGCAATGCCGTCCTTCCCCTGGGCACAATGGAGGACAATTTCTGCTTGACCCGGACGGAAGTCCGGATAACCCCAGACTTCTCGTAGAAGATGTTGCAGCGCCTCAGTGGTCACGGAGATGGTGCAACATAAAATCGACCCGTTCTTGCACGCTGCCCGGGGGAACTACCACGAGGGTATACCCGGCATTTTCATAGGTCTGGATTAAGGAATGATGGATGGACTGGCAGGTACTAAAAGGTTCCCAGCGCCCTTCGTCCATTTGGTATATCTCCTCCCAAGGTGGAAAGATGTACACGCTCGAATGGTACGGGAATCGACTTGGATCCATGTCGGCTGGGATTTCCTTATCGCCTGCATCCATGTAGGCCAAAATATCTAAGAGGGATCGGTCATAGAATACAGACCCAGAGAGCCAATCTGCCGCTTTGTGCTGCTCTGCTCGAAGTTTCCATATGGCTCTAGAAAAGGCAATCAGGTTGCGCCAAGGGTCCGTGCCGCCTTCCCCATAGCCGGTCTCCTCCCAATACTCGCGAGATACTTCCTTCATCACCGAAAACCCTTGTGCTTCGAGGGCTTGAACCACGGTAGATTTGCCTGTTCCAGGAGCACCGGTTAGGATAATACGTCGTACGGGAGAAGTTCCGTTGTTACTTTGGGCGTTCATATGGATCCAACAGCATTTAGAGAATTACTGGAGCAAAACTACACTTGGCCCAGCATTTATATGTTTAAGTTCGTTTGTCCAGCGAGCAATGAAAATATTGCTTACTTGGAAAGTCTGTTTAATTCCGAAACAGCGGAAATTCATATTCGCGCCTCTTCGAAAGGTAATTTCGTCAGCGTTACCGCCAAAGAAATGATGATGTCTCCCGATCGGGTGATTGAACGCTACAGCCAGGTTAAAACCATACCGGGTTTATTGTCCCTCTAAATCTTCCTGCTGGGCACCTTCGGGAGCGGGATTCGTTTCCGTGGACGCCGTTTTCTCTGGAAGAGATTCGGGATCTTCTGAGCTTTCCGGAACGCCGTGGGTCACCTGTATGGTCAGCACTTCGGCTTCCTGTTCAACGGTAAAGTGTATGGCATCCCCCGGATGGGCTTGTCCTTTTACAATTTCTTCCGCTAAGGGATCCTCGACATATTTCTGAATCGCACGCGCTAAGGGCCGGGCTCCATACTTCGGGTCGTAGCCCTTTTCTCCGATAAAGAGGATGGCATCGGGATCAATCGTGAGCTGGTAGCCGATGCCTTCCATTCGCCGAGTCAGCGCAGCGACTTCAATCGTGACAATTTTGGCGATGTCCTCTTTCTCAAGGGGATTAAAGACCACGACATCGTCAATTCGATTCAAGAACTCCGGTGCAAAGGCTTTTTTGAGCGCGCTTTCAATGACTCCCTTCGCCAAATCATCGGATTTGTCTTCTCGAGATTTGGTGCCAAATCCGACCCCCGTGCCAAAGTCCTTTAGCTGGCGTGAGCCAATGTTGGAAGTCATGATAATCAGGGTGTTTTTGAAGTCCACTTTACGGCCCAAACTATCCGTCATGTGTCCTTCATCCAGGGCCTG
>DNWN01000120.1:5229-6230 GCA_003507115.1 Cryomorphaceae bacterium
GCGCCAACGAGTCGCGAAAGGGCAAATTTCTCCATGTATTCACTCATGTCAATTCGGACGAGTGCGTCGGCCGAATCAAAGAGTTGAATCGCAATTTCTTTCGCAAGTTGGGTTTTTCCCACGCCCGTTGGGCCGAGAAAAATGAATGACCCGATGGGTTTATTGGGGTCTTTGAGTCCGGCGCGATTTCGTTGTATCGCTCGAACCACCTTTGAGATGGCATTTTCCTGACCAATAATTTTGGCTTGAATGCTTGCCTCCATGTGAGCGAGCTTGTCCAGTTCTTGCTTGGCAACTTTTTTCACCGGGATACCAGTCATCATGGAAACAACCTCCGCAATATGCTCCTCCGTCACGGGTTGGCGGTTCTCGCGCAGGTCTTCTTCCCAGCGCGCTTGCGCTTTGCTCAGGGCAGCCTCCACATTCTTTTCGTCATCTCGAAGTTTTGCCGCTTCTTCGTAGCGTTGACGTCGAACGACCTCCATTTTCTTCAGGCGGATGTCCTCCAAATCCTTTTCTAGTTCCGCTACTTCGTCAGGCACCACGATACTTGTGATGTGAACACGGCTTCCGGCTTCATCTAAAGCATCAATCGCTTTGTCGGGCAAATGGCGGTCAGAAACATAGCGCACCGTGAGTCGAACACAGGCCTCCAGGGCTTCGGGGGTGTAGATCACGTTGTGATGTTCTTCGTACTTGGGCTTTAAATTTTCTAAGATTTGAAGGGTCTCGGCGGGGGTCGGAGGGTCGACCATCACTTTTTGAAAGCGTCGCTCGAGAGCTCCATCTTTTTCAATGTATTGACGGTATTCATCCAACGTGGTCGCGCCGATACATTGGATTTCTCCACGGGCAAGGGCTGGCTTGAACATATTGCTGGCATCTAAAGAGCCCGTAGCTCCTCCCGCGCCGACAATGGTGTGCAATTCGTCGATAAAGAGGATGATGTCATCATTCTTCTCGAGTTCATTCATCAGGGCCTTCATGCGCTCTTCAAACTG
>DNWN01000120.1:6319-21554 GCA_003507115.1 Cryomorphaceae bacterium
CCAATCAACAAAGGATTGTTCTTCTTTCGACGTGAAAGCACTTGGCTCACACGCTCGATTTCCTTATCGCGGCCCACCACGGGATCCAATTTGTTCTCCTCGGCCAATTTGGTCAAATCCCGGCCAAAATTGTCGAGCACAGGGGTTTTGCTTTTGGGGTCGGTTCCTGATTTTTTTCCGGTGGATCGCGGTGCGGGGCCTTCGTCGTCATCCTCCTCCGAGAGGGATGCGGATGGCCGGGGGCGGCTAGAGGCGGAGTCATCCATGAATTTGGATTGGTATTCGGCCTTCACTCCTTCATAATCCACTCCCAAGTTCTTGAAAACACCCGTGACGGGGTCATTTTCATTGCGCAGGATGCACAATAAGAGATGCGCGGTACGTATGACGGCACTCGCATAAAGTTTTGCTTCGAGGAAGGTTGTTTTTAACGCTTTCTCGGCAGGACGAGTGAGGGGAATATTCTTTCTCGGGGTCGAAGAGGCGTCTCCAAGCTCTGTGAGGCCTTCAATTTTTGAGCGCAATGCACTCAAATCCAGTCCCATGGAAAGCAGGATTTCGACTGCTGAGCCTTCACCTTCTCGGACCAGGCCCAAAATCAAATGTTCTGTCCCAATACTGTCGTGCCCTAAGCGAAGGGCCTCTTCCTTGCTGTACCCAATGACGTCTTTAACGCGGGGGGAAAAATTCTCATCCATACTTCCAAAGTAACCAATACAATGCCAATGGCGCTCCTTCTGTCAGAAAGAACATTTATAAACAGCAAATTGTGCATAAAACGTACCCAAAATCCGCGTCAACGCTACATTTAAGGGGTGGTCAGGGCGTATTTTTGAGGAATACACTTTAATCTGACAAAATGGCGGACGCTGAACGTATTATTACCATAAACATTGAGGAGGAGATGAAGAGCTCCTACATCGATTATTCGATGTCGGTGATTGTCTCTCGTGCCCTGCCTGATGTCCGAGATGGACTGAAGCCGGTACACCGTCGTGTGCTCTACGGAATGAATGAAATGGGGAATTTTTCCTCTCGTGCTTATAAGAAATCGGCCTTGGTTGTGGGTGAGGTGATGGGTAAGTACCACCCTCATGGTGATTCGGCGATTTATGACACAGCGGTCCGGATGGCCCAAACGTGGTCTTTGCGGTATACGCTGATCGATGGCCAAGGAAACTTTGGGTCTGTGGATGGTGACTCTCCCGCTGCGATGCGTTACACCGAGGTGCGTATGCGCAAAATCACGGAGGAGATGGTCAAAGACATCGACAAGGAAACCGTTGATTTTAAATTGAACTATGACGACTCCCGTGAGGAGCCCACCGTGTTGCCCACGCGGATTCCCGCATTACTGGTGAATGGAGCCTCGGGTATTGCGGTAGGGATGGCGACGAACATGCCTCCACATAACTTAACTGAGACGATCAACGCGACGATTGCCTATGTGGACAATCCCGAAATAGACGTCGATGGACTCATGCAGCACATCAAGGCGCCGGACTTCCCCACCGGGGGAATCATTTATGGCTACGACGGGGTGCGCGAAGCTTTTCACACAGGCCGAGGCCGCGTCGTGGTGCGTGCACGGGCCACGATTGAAGAGGTGAATGGCCGCGACTGCATCATCGTATCCGAAATTCCTTACCAGGTCAACAAAGCCGAAATGATCAAGAAGACGGCGGAGTTGGTCAACGATAAGAAACTAGAAGGCATTAGCGACATCCGTGATGAATCAGATCGGAATGGAATGCGCATCGTATACGTGCTCAAGAGGGATGCCGTCCCCAATGTCGTATTGAACAAACTCTACAAATTCACGCAACTCCAGAGCAGTTTCAGCGTGAATAATGTCGCCTTGGTGGGCGGTCGGCCGATGACCCTCAACCTGCGCGATATGATTCACCACTTTGTTCAGCATCGGCACGAGGTTGTTGTGCGTCGTACGAAGTATGAATTAAGCCAAGCAGAAAAACGTGCACACGTGCTCGAGGGCTTGTTAATCGCCATTGATCATCTAGATGCGGTGATTGCCTTGATCCGAGGATCTAAAACGGTCGACGATGCGAAGGAAGGGCTCATGAGCAAATTCGGGCTGTCTGAAATCCAAGCCAAAGCCATCTTGGAATTGCGCCTGCAAAAGTTAACCGGTCTCGAACGCGATAAAATCAAAGGCGAGTTCAACGAGTTGATGGAGCAGATCACCTACTTCAAGCGCATCCTGGACGAGAAAGATCTTCGGATGAACATCATCAAAGAAGAATTGGCGGAGGTGCGCGACAAATACGGGGATGAGCGCCGTTCTGAAATTGAATACGCAGGCGGGGATATGCGCATCGAAGACATGATCGCCGATGAAGATGTGGTTATCACCATTTCTCACCTGGGTTATGTCAAGCGTACCCCACTAACCGATTACCGAACGCAGACGCGAGGAGGGGTAGGGTCGAGAGGAGCGACAACTCGCGACGAGGACTTCATTGAACACGTGTTCGTTGCATCAAACCACAACTACCTTCTGTTCTTTACGGAGCTGGGAAGATGTTTCTGGTTACGTGTCTACGAAATTCCAGAAGGAAACCGCACCAGCAAGGGCAAAGCTATTGTCAACTTGATCAATATTCCGCAAGATGACAAGGTGCGTGCCTTCATCAATACGAAGGACATTAAGGACGAAGAGTATGTGAATTCTCACTATGTCGTGCTGTGCACCACCAAGGGCATCATCAAAAAGACGACCCTGGAGGCCTATAGCCGCCCACGGGTGAATGGCATCAATGCGATCACTGTGCGCGAAGGCGATCGATTGCTCGAGGCGCGTCTGACGACGGGGTCGATGGAAATTTTGATGGCCGTGGGGTCAGGAAAGGCCATTCGATTCCCCGAAGAGAAAGTTCGTCCCATGGGCAGGAATGCTTCCGGTGTGCGCGCTATGTCGCTTGACACGGACAATGACATTGTGGTCGGGATGGTCTGCACGGATAGTGACCAAGAGTCCATCCTAGTTGTTTCGGAGAATGGATATGGCAAGCGAACCCTTGTGGAGGACTACCGCGTAACGAATCGGGGTGGTAAAGGAGTGAAAACGCTTAACATCACGGAGAAGACGGGTGATTTGGTCGCCATCAAAGTGGTGACTGATGACGACGACCTGATGATTACGACCAAAAATGGCATCATGATTCGTATGGAAATGAGCCAAATACGGGTTATGGGCCGAGCCACCCAGGGGGTTCGTGTCATTAATTTGAAGTCAGGCGTTATCATTTCTTCCGTGGCTAAAGTGCCTCACCAAGACGATGAAGTGGAGGTAGTGGAGGAGCTAGAAGGATTGCCCGATGCGGGCGCAGTAGGGGAGGGCGAAGATTCCGCACCCGAGGCATCCGCAGAATAATCTCCATCAGAATCTTTAGAAACGCCCGGCCCTAACAGGTCGGGCGTTATCTTTGTGGCATATATCCAATTCTATGAAAACGACAGCATTCTTTGGAGCCCTGGTTTTGTCCATCTCCATGTTCGCCCAGGCGCCGAGTGTTTCTAGTGCCAAAATTGCCATGGACCGCGGGGACTTGGCCGAGGCAAAAAGATACATTGATGAGGCTGCGGGCATCATCAATGATCAGCCGGTTGAAACGCGCAATGTGAAATTGATGCCGAAATATTACGCTTATCGGGGCCAAGTGTATTACAAGCTCTTCAAGGATGAGACCTTGTCGGCTCCTGAATACCTCGATGAAGCCGCCCAAAGCTTTGCGGACTGCATCGCTTTTGAGACGTCTACGGGCAAGAAACGCTACTCGAAAGAAGCGGACGAATTACTGCCCTACATCGCGGCAGATTACATCGCCATTGCTGAGGACAATAACTTCAACAAAGGAAATAAGGAATATGCGATAAAAGCTTATGAATCAGCATATAAGCTTCGTCAAAATTTAGGTACATTGGACACCTTGACTTTGAGCTACATTGGGTATTTATCCCAGGACATTAAGGATTATACCCGGGCAGAAGAAGTTTACAAGGTGCTCATTGACATGAATTTCAAGAATATCCTTTGGACGGGCATTCTATTGGAAGATGGTCAACGGTATCCATTCCCAGACAAAAAGACCTTGGATTTTTATATCCAAACCGAGCGTGCCGCAGAACCTGAGCGTTCAGAGAGCATTGCGCACGAGTTCTACATCCAGCTCTTGTGGGTCTATACGGAAACCAACCGAACGGAAGACTACGATGCCCTGATGAAAGTGGCCCGTGCCGCATTCCCGAACAATGACAACCTCTTGAAGATGGAATTGCAGTCCTTCTTGGACAAGGAGGACTATGATGGTGCGCTCGCAAACCTGGAAGAGGCCTTAGTCTCGGATCCCAAGAATGCTTTATACCTCTACAACGCAGGGTTTATATATCATCAAAAGAAAAAAGATCTGATCAAAGGCCGTGAATACTACGTATCTGCGATGGAAGCCGATGCGGGTTACCTGGATGCGGTCTACATGTTGGGCTTGATGCACATTGATGCCTCCAACGTGGTCGTGGAGAAGATGAATGATTTACCCCGTAACGCCAAGAAGGAATATGACAAACTCAATGCAGAGAAGGATGCAGAATTGGCAAACGCTCTGGTCTTTTTCGAAAAGGCTTACGGAATTGATCCCAAGGACGAAGCGACTTTGCAAGCGCTTCGCGAGGTGTATTACAAATTGGGCAAGTATGATGACGCGAAGCGCATCATGGAAGAAATGGGAAACATCTAAAGACAGTTCGCTGGTCCATAGAAAAACGCGCTCCCTTCGGGGCGCGTTTTTTTTTGCGTGGCAGCTGGGAAGATAGAGGGCTAGATGGCCAGCAAGCTTGAGGACTAGATGGTTTTTGAGTTTATCGACATGAAGAGGAGTGTTGAGATTAGACGGTTAACATAATATATATTATGGGCGAATCATTTGGTCTTTTAATTTGCCGGTATGCGGGATACTTGGCTTGCTCTTTCTTGTCTAGTTGGATGGATTGTTGGGGCCTTTACGCTTGTACTCTTGTACCCTTTCACTCTTAAACCCTTTTACTCTTGGGATTCGCCGCCCGGCGTTTGGGAATTTGGACCACAGGATGACCAAGGCCGGAATCTGCGTAGCGTGGATCGGCGATCATGGGACAGCGTTCGATGTCGTCGACTTCCAAGCTGAGATAGCCCAGCTCGTCCTGAACACGTCCGCTGAGCAGATAGACGCCGCGATCCTTGAGTACGTAGCGCTTGACGGTGGGCGGAAAATGCACAGTGTCAAAGATTTGGCCATCGTGCTCCTGGAAGGTTGCAAACTGCATGTGCTCGCCTTTAACCGTCTTGCTGTTCTTGGCAGCGACCAAGTAGCCGAGAATTTGAATCGTTTCGCCGATGTGCCTGGGCCAATGCTTGACCGAGGTGCTGCGCTTTCCTTGCCAGCCGGTAAACAAATCAAAGGGATGGCCGAGGCTGAATCCGAAGAGCTCGAGTTGGTCGTAGGCTTCGTCCAAGGCGTGGTGCGTCAAGCTGGGCAGCGAAAATGCTCGAACAGGCTCCTCAAACAGCGATAAACTGGGCGCCGCTTGAGGCTTGTGTCCCAGTCTGTGGTGGGCTTCCCAGAGCAAGGCGCGCTTGGGCTGGCCCGTAAATCGGAAGGCTCCGGCCCGAATGAGCAAAAGCAGCGCGTCTAGCGATAACGGGTGTTCTGCGCGGTGCATGCGGTCGATGAACTGCCCCAGCGACGTGAAGGGGCCATGTTGCGCGCGCTCTTGTTCGAGGGCGCGGCAAACGCGTATGTCAATGCCGGAAATGCGTCCGCTGCCCAGAATAATGCGGTTTTTAGGCCGCAAACAGGTGTCCGTCCGCCCGTCGTTGACACAGGGGGCTTCGATGTGGGCGCCGTGGCGGCGGGCTTCTTGGAGGTAGAATTCGGCCCGATAGAAGCCTCCCCCATTGTTGACGGTGGCGACGAGGTACTCCAGCGGGTAATGGGCCTTTAGGTAGAGGCTTTGGAAGCTTTCGACCGCATAGGAGGCCGAATGCCCTTTCGCAAAGGCATAGCCCGCAAAGCTTTCAATTTGGCGCCAGATTTCGCGTGCATCGGCATCCGGATAGCCTTTTTCCTTGCAATTGCGGAAGAATTGGCGCTCCACCGCCAGGAATTCTTCGCGCGAACGGTACTTGCCGGACATGCCCCGCCGCAAGACATCGGCTTCTGCGAGGCTCAGCCCAGCGTAGTAATGCGCGACCCGAATCACATCCTCTTGGTAGACCATGACGCCGTAGGTTTCGGGCATGATGTCCAGCAAAATGGGATGCGCGCGGCGACGCTTTTCGGGATCCCGGTGGCGCTCAATGTACTCGCGCATCATACCGGATTGGGCCACGCCGGGCCGAATGACCGAACTCGCCGCCACCAGCTCCAAATAGCTGGCCGTCTGAAGTTTGTGCATCAGCATGCGCATGGCGGGCGACTCGACGTAAAAACAGCCCATGGCTCCCCCCTGCTTCAATAAGGCCAAGCTGGGCGGGTCGGTCTTGAAGCGTTGCACATCGTGAATGTCCAGCTGTGCCGCCTCTGCGGGCCGCGTTTCCTTGAGGATTTCCACGCATTCCGAAATCTTGCTCAGTCCTCGCTGCCCCAAGATGTCAAACTTGTGCAGGCCGACATCCTCGGCAGTGTACATATCAAAATCCACGGTGGGAAAGCCCTTGGGCGGCAAAAAGGTCGTCGAAAAGGCGTGCAACGGCTCCTGCGCAATCAAAATCCCGCCGGAGTGTATGCTCATTCGGTTGGGCAGCCCGTGCAGCCGATGCGCGTACTGCAGGAGCCGCTGGGCGCTTTCATCCCCTCCGGGGATCTTCCCGTCTGCCAGAGCGTCAATCTCAAATTTGGGCAAACCAAAGACCTTTCCAAGTTCGCGTACCACCGCCCGGTACTGGAAGGTGTTGCAGGCACCCAGCAGAGCCGTGTTGGGGAAACGCTTGAAGATGTAGGCCGTCAAATGCTGCCGGTCGCGCCAGGAGAAATCCAGGTCAAAGTCGGGCGGCGATTGCCGGTAAAGGTTGATAAAGCGCTCAAAGTAGAGGTCCAACTCAATGGGGTCCACGTTGGTGATTTTCAAGAGGTAGGCCACCATGCTGTTGGCCCCACTCCCCCGCCCCACGTAGAAAAAGTCCTGCTTCTGCGCGTAGCGAACGATGTCCCAATTGATTAGAAAGTAGGCGGTGAAGGCTTTCTCTTGGATGATTTGTAGTTCTTTTTCTAGCCGCTCGGCGACTGCGCGCGAAGCTTTGGGGTAGCGGTGCGGCAGGGCGTCGAGGCAGAGGTGGCGGAGTAGGGCCACATCCTTAGCCAATGATCCTGTGTAGGTCTGCTGATTCTTCCCCCCACTCCCCTTTCCAAGCTGTGCATCCCAGGGCGGCAAACTATCCAAGAAGTACTGACTCTGCGCCCAGAGCACCGGTGAAAACCGAGCCGCCACCGCAGACATGTCCTCCCAGCGGTGCGCATTGGGGAGGTGGTCGGCGGAGGTCAGCTTGCTCAGTACCGTATTCTGCTCCATGGCTCGCAGGAGCCGGTGGCTGTTGTAATCGCCGTTTCCGCGGAAGGCCATCGTGGTCCAAGCGAGGCAGCGCTGGAAGGCGGGGTGCCGTTCGGCACGGCGCTGCTCCCCCTCCTCCACACCGATCCATTCGTGGGCCTTCAGTGCGCGTTCTGGGGCACGGCTCAAGGGGTAAATGATCCGAACCTCGGGTAGGTCGGGGAGTTCGTGAAGCCGATGGGGGCGCGCTTCGCTGAGCCAGGCATTGAGGTGCTGGAAACCTCGTGGGCTCTCGGGAAGAAGGACGGCTATGCGCTGCCCTCTATCGCGCAGGTCTGTCGCAGGGAAAATGGGAATCTTCGCCGTGTGAAGACTCGGCAGAATGCCGGCGGTTCCATTGATTTCTGCGAGAATTAGGGGGGTGCATCCGTGCTTTTCAGCAATTTCTAGGACGTTCTGAGGCTCCAGCACTCCAAATCGGAAGCTGTACGCGGTATGACTGAGAACCATGGCTTAAGCGGGACGCATGCCTTCGAGCCGGAGATCGTCTTTGGTTTGGTAGGCTTCCTCGCTAAATAAGCGCTCTCCAATGGGGAGTAAGGTTTTGACGTCTTTGGTTCGGGGATTCTTAATGGCGGGCGAAATGGGATAGGCATTGAGCCGGTCCCCGGGGTACGGGGTTAGGAGTTCGGTAATGTCCTGTAGATCTGTGTCCAATGATAGCCAATCGCGTTCCGCGTCTCGAGGAAGGATGACCGGTGAGCGGTGGTGCCGGATGCGCTGTGTCACGCTATTCGCTGCGGCCGTAATGATGGCAAAGGAGCGGACGAGCTCACCGGTGGTGGGATTTTGCCATTCATCCCAGATTCCCGCAAAAGCGAAGGGGCGCTCCTGTTTTCGAAGGTACACGAGGTAGGGCTCGCTCAATTTTCGATCCTCAGGCCCTTCGATGAAGGCGTCCGCAAGTACCAGGCAGCGCTGACTGCGAATAGCTTTACGGAAGCTGGGCTTTTGAAGAATGCCCTTGGCGCCCTGGTAGTCGGGCGTGTTTTCGGGGTTGTGATCTCCTTCAGCGCGTGCATTGAGAAGGCACATCGGCTTCTGCGCCCAATGGGGAACGAGACCAAATTGAAAAAGCTGGACTTCTCCGGGGCGATCGCTGGCAATTACGGGCGCGCGTTCACTCGCCGAAACATTGGGATTGTGAGGGAAGAGTTCGGGCTGGGGCACGTGGACGCCAAAGCGCTTTTCAACGACTTCTACCCGGCTTATTTGAACATAGCGTCCGCACATAGTTGCTTTATTATATAGTTTAAACCAAATTATTTAAAATACTGGTATTAAGTATTTTATATTTTAGTATAGATTTTATCTATAGGTCTATTTTATGCTTTTTTACCCTTAGGACCGACGGTTGGCAAGCAAGGGCGGCGGCTCGCCATTGAAGGGATTTCCGCGGCCAATGGTTCGTGCACCGAGGCCATAGGCTCGAACAACGGCTCGGTCGCCATAGGCTATGCGGATATGATCCATGGCTGCGTACAGTCGGTCATTCCGATCACAGGTCTCGAAAAGGTGGTACTGCTCCCCTCCTCCAACCAATCCGCTGAAATGCACTCCGATTAAGCGAATTCGCACCCGTCGATCGTACAAGCGCTGAAAAAGCTCTTTGGACTTTGAAATAAGGATGGCATCGGAAGCGGTGTACGGAATGCTGACTTGCTGGCTATGTGTCTGAAAATCGGCATAACGCAGTTTAATGCGCACACAGCTAGTCAGCTTATGTCCTCGGCGGAGTTGAAACGCTAGGTTTTCGACCATGGCGACAAGGATGCTCTGTAATTTTTCAATGTCCGCGCTGTCTTGGTCAAAGGTGCGTTCGGTGGAAATGGACTTTCGTTCATGAGTTGGCTGGACTGGGGATGCGTCTACCCCTTGTGCTTTCTCCCAAAGATTCTGTCCAGGCTTGCCAAAGACGCTGTAGAGCATGTCTACAGGCATCTCTTGAAGCGTTCCAATGTGCTGAATGCCTAGGTTTCGCAGGGTTTGGTAGGTCTTTTCTCCCACCATGGGGATTTTGCGCACGGACAGTGGAGCTAGAAAACTGCGCTCATCTCCCCCGCTCACATGGCGCTGATTGTTGGGCTTGGCCTCTCCGGTCGCCACTTTGGATACGGTTTTATTGACAGATAGCCCAAAGGAAATGGGCAGCCCGGACTCTCGCATAACCCGCTGCCGAAGTTCTGAGGAAAACGACAGGGCTCCAAAAAAGCGATCCATGCCCGTCAGGTCCGCATAAAACTCATCGATGGAGGATTTTTCCAAAATGGGGACTTGCTCGCGAATAATGTCCGTAACCACCTTAGACTGCTTGGAATACGCGGCGGAATTCCCTCGAATGACTACGGCTTCGGGGCAAAGACTTCGGGCCATGCGCATGGGCATGGCGGAGCGAATCCCAAATTTTCGTGCTTCATAGCTGCAAGACGCCACGACGCCTCGGTCTGAGGTACCGCCAATCAGGATAGGGCGCCCTTCCAGGCGGCGATCCTGGAGGCGTTCTACGGACACAAAGAAGCTGTCCAAATCCATATGGAGTACGTGGCGTTGCATGTGTGACGGAGGCGATTAGGCGACGTTTTGATTCAATGCCGTACGGAGTGCGCGCACTTCCTGCTGGAGGGCGTCTAGGCGCGTGAGGACGACGTCGTCTCCACGAAGCTTGGGCGAAAGGTCCCATTGAATACTGCCTTCGACCTTCCAAACCTCCAATAGATCTTCAACGTGAACGCGATAAGGAGCATATATAGGATTGTCCGAAATCAGCTCGATCTCCCCCGAAGAGCGGATGTGGTTGCTCGCACGCTTGAATACAACGCCTTGATCTTGGGTTAAAAAGACATACAACTCTCCTGTTTTGATTGAATGCCAGTCCTGTACATAGCTGGAAATCACGTAGGATCCGGGAAGAAACGGCAACATACTGTCTCCTTGAATTTGGAATACGCGGCGGGTCTCTTCCGAGGACAGCTCTGGAATAGGAAGGGAAAACTGGGGAAGCGCTTCCACAAAGTCTATGTCCCCATAGCCGCCTAGATATCCGGCTGCCGCCTTGACGGGCACCAGGGAAATGCGCTCTCGATTTGTTTCGGGGTCAATGGGGACCGCTAATACACGCAACTTACGCCCGGCTAATCGCTCGGCGTCCACTTCGGTAGAGGTGCTGGGAATGACTCCGCCCACCAAGGCGTCTAGGCTCACCTGAAAGATGCGCGAAAAGGCCAAGAGCGTCTCGATCTTTGGCTCTGCCCTCCCCTCTTCGTAAGCGCCCACCAAGGACCGCTTAATTCCCGCTCGTTCGGCGAGTTGCTGCTGGGTCCATCCATGTTTCTTGCGAAGAGCTTTGAGCGTATAGGCGAGTTCCATGATAAATTACTAATTAAATTAGATTACTAAATTAGTTAGTAAATACCATTTGTGCAAATTTTTTTTAGTCCGAATGCAGTGGACTGTCTACCATGGCGTGCCCCGCAAGCCAGGCCCCGGTCCAAGCCGCCTGAAAATTAAACCCGCCCGTGAGTGCATCGATGTCGAGTACCTCGCCCGCAAAAAACAACCCCGACTGAAGACGGCTTTCGAAAGTTTGGAAATTCACCTCTTCCAAAGCAATGCCTCCCGCGGTCACGAACTCCTCCTTGAAGGTGCTCTTGTCGACAACCTGAAAACTGGATTCAGAGAGCGTTTCGGCCAAACGGCGAATCACAGGCTTACTCAAATCAGACCAATTGGCTGTTTCAGGAATGCGGGCATGCGCACACAAGGCCTTCCACAAGCGCAGTGGCAGCCCGTACAATGTATTCGAGACCACCCGTTTCCGCTGGAAATCAAAGTCTTTTCGGTAGCTATTTAGCTCGTCAAATAAATCTTCCGCCGGCAATTGTGGTACCCAGTCCACGCAGATGTGAAAATGGTAATCCTGCTGCGCCATCCATCGGGCCCCAAACGAAGAAAGTTTCAGCACCGCTGGACCACTGAGTCCCCAATGGGTGATGAGTAAAGGGCCCTCCGTTTCAAACCCTCCTACAGGTAGTGTGATGCGCGCAAGAGGAACTGAAACGCCAGCCAAGTCCTTCAGGCGAGGGTCTCGAATGTTAAATGTGAACAAGGAAGCCACGGGAGGCACAATGTGATGACCCATCGACTGAACGCTCTCCCACATTCGCTTGGAGCTTCCGGTGGCCAGGAGAACCCGGTCAAATACCTGGGTTTCGCCCGAATCAAAAACCACATGAAATCCTCCATCTTCCAGAGGTTCCACCTTCTTGGCGCTGGACTTCATATGAAACTGCACACCCGCGCGTTCGGCAAACTCCAGGAGGCAGTTGGCAATGGTCGACGATTGGTTGCTCACCGGAAAAACGCGGCCATCCTCTTCAATTTTAAGGTCCACCCCCCGATCGGTAAACCACTCCATGGTATCTCCGCAGGCAAACTTGTGAAAGGGCCCTAAAAGCTCTCGTTGCCCGCGCGGGTAAAATTCTACCAGTTCATGGGGATCAAAACAACCATGGGTAACATTGCACCGCCCTCCTCCGGAGATTAACACTTTGCCCAACAGGGTGCTTGATTTTTCAAAGACGTGAATCTGGGAATCTGGTGAAGCTTCCCCGGCTGCAATCGCCGCAAAGACTCCGGCAGCGCCGCCACCGAGAATAGCAATGGAATAGGAAGATTTCACCAGACAAAATTACGGGGATTCCTGCACTTTAACGGCCCCAGCGCGGGGGCGATGGAAGTTGGGCCTTTCGGACCTTGATATATCGTCCGTTTTGCTCAAAATATTCGAGATCATAGAGGCCGTAGCACATGGTTCCATCGTGCAGCAATTCCATGCAGGTCGTGAACTTGGGATCAAAACCTGCAAGCAATAATTCATCCTTGTGAACTACATCTTGGCCCGAGTGTAAATGTTCTGCGAGGAGCCCATAATTCTGTTTGAGGGATCGGTGGTAGGGTCGGCAGATTCGGTTGGCGTCCATCATCCGAGCGTTATGGTATGCATTTCGGCAGCCGTCATCACAATATTTCTTGTCGGCACGGCCAACTAATGGCAATCCACACTGAAGGCAGAAGGTCTGATTCTTTTTCATTTCATTCATTCGATTTAGTTGATTTTATTTTTTGATTGCGGCCAAATTATCGAGTGTCATTTGAGATAGTCGTTTGTAAACGGATATACTTATTTACACAGATATTAACATTTACAAACATTACGTCCCGAATGGCCCCCCGCAGCCTTTGCAGTTTTGGACCAAATCAAATTTTACAACTATGGCAAACATGAAAAACCGCGTAACGCTGATAGGCCGGGTAGGTCAACAGCCCGAAATCAAAACATTTGAGTCAGGAAGGCAACGGTGCCAATTCTCCTTGGCTACGCATGAAAAGGTCAAAACCTCCCAAGGCGAGGTCACCGAGGATACCCAGTGGCATTCCATTGTTCTCTGGGGGCCATTGGCCAAAATCGCAGACAAGTACGTCCGTAAAGGCGATTTATGCGCTCTAGAAGGCAAACTGGTTTACCGAACCTATGAGGATTCCAAAGGGCAAACCGTCAATCGAAGTGAAATCCTCGGGAAGGATCTTCAAATTTTGAGCCCTAAATCGGGCACCAGTCCTTCTGCCTGAAGGGTCTCTGTGGTGAAAACCTCCCCGATGGGTGGAGAGCCAAACGCATGAGTCGTGCGGCTTTCTATCCAAGTGGGGTGGTTATCCAGCCACGTATCTACCATCCAATGGCATGTGTGGACGCCGGCGACAACCTGTTCGTGTTGGCGCAGATGCAGGACTCCGTTGGCATGGTGAATCACCCATTCATTCGCTGGCGAGGCATTCATGGGAAGGGACAGGTAGGGACTTGGATCCATGGTGGTTTCAGCTTGCCAGGTGTCCAAGTCTGTGAGGAGATCGGCCAACTGGGATGCGGCCGCCATACGCGTCCAATCACCGAGTGAAATTCCCGTTTCAATGGTCAACGTTGCGATGCCCTGTTCTTGGAAAAACTCCCCAAAGGCCGTTGGATAGAATTGGTCATCAAACCGAGCGACTCCACCTTCCCAGGAGGTAAAAAGGATTTGAGTCCAGCGCGCCAAAATGATTTGCGCCCGAAGCTGCGCATCCTGTTGGGCAGGCGTCGGTACTTCAGGGTGTCCTTTCGGCGCTAGCAAGGAAAAAGTAGCAGGCTTTGTGCCGGATTCTGGGTAGAATCGAGGCCGTTGGTCATGTAGATTCAACGCGATGTCCGGGCGAAAGCGTTTCGCCGCCAGCACCAAAGCACGCGCTTCAGCACTCTCTTGCGCCCGGGCGTCACGGTTTACATCGACTCCTTCCCCATTGTGTCGGGTAAAGGCTTCGGCACCATCCGGATTGAGAATGGGAAGGATGAGGTAACTGGATTCGAACTTCGTATGACGCATGAATGCGACTAGGGCTTCAAATCCAGTCGGTTCATTCCCGTGCATCAACGACCAGGCGAGAACACGTTGGCCACCTCCCTCTTGGATGAATCCAACGATGGGCCGCCCTTGTGCGCTGTTTCCAAGCAGCACTTCGTTCCAACCAAAGCGGCGCGCCGATTCGCGGAGGCGCGCAAGACGAATGTCAAAGGGTTGGTAACGCATTTGTCAAATGTACGGAGGGAGATTGGCGATTCCTGCCCGATGTTTGTGGCATGAAATACCGATTGACTTGGGCTTTGGGCCTGGCTGCATGGACGATGACCGCCCAGCCTATATCTTTTTGTGTGGGCAGTTGTGCCGATTTGCGGGACGACGAAACAGAGTCCATATTTTCACGAATTGCAGAAGAGGAAAAGTCCTTCTTTTTATGGTTAGGGGACAACGTATACTTCAACCAAGCCGACTGGCAGAATGGTGAAACCATGCGCCAGGCATATGACAGGCGGTTCGCCACGCAACCGGTGCAAGCCTTGTTGCAAAGCAGCCGGCAGCTCGCCATCTACGACGATCATGATTTTGGCCCGAATGATGCCGATTCATCGTTTGAGGGGCGACGCCACAGCGCCCGAGTATTCGGTGAATTCTGGCTCGAAACCCCGACCCAAGTTGACCGCTTTGGGGACATACGATGGTCGGAGCGCTATGGATCTGTTTTAATGATTGGATTGGATGATCGCTACCACCGAGGCCCATTGGGAACCCAAATTCTGGGCAAGGCGCAACTGAATTGGCTCGCTCAAACGCTCCGCGAGCACGCTGATGCCTCCATTGTGTTCATCGCGGTTGGATCTCAAGTTCTCAACGATGCGGAGGTTTTTGAAAACTACAGCCGCTTCCCACAAGAGCGCGAAGCCTTGCTTTCTCTGTGCGCCCGCGCCGGAATGCCCGTTGTGTTCTTAACTGGGGATCGCCACCATGGTGAAATCAGCCAAAAGAAAGTCGATGGCGTGACGTTGACCGAAATCACGGCCTCTCCCCTGACCTCTACCACCCATAGCCCGAGTAAGGAAGAGATCAAAGCGAACAAATCCCTTCTCAAGAATACCGTGTTGAGCGAGGGGCATTATGCGAAATTGGACTGGGATGGCGAAGCGCGTCTCTCTGTTTCCTTTATCACGAAAGAGGGCGAAACAAAAGTTAACAAGACATTGAAGTTGCTACCTTTGTAGCAC